>CAYUJA010000051.1:0-10287 GCA_964444875.1 uncultured Acidimicrobiaceae bacterium
AGTCCCGATGCAGGGGGATCCGCGGTACGACGGCGCTAGAAGTGCTCTCGAATGGCGGTCTTTGGGCCGTACTTCGGGGCATGGATGCCTTCGGTTTTGATGGCGACAAGCAGCCGCCGCCGTTCAGGGCGGTATGGCTCCAGGAGTTCGAGCATCCTGGCATCGTCTGCTCTCGCCTCTCCCGCAAGCGCCCATGCCACCGAGTTGGGCAGGTGGTAGTCGCCGGTGGGAACGGCGTCCTTGTCACCGTACGCGGCTCCCATCACGAACGCCGCCGTCCAGGGGCCGATGCCGCGAACCGCCTGGAGTCTCGACCACGCAGCATCACGCTCCATCTCGAGGATCTGGTCGAGGCGATTCGCCCTCCTTGCTGCCTCGATGATCGTCATCGCCCGTTTTCGTTCGACTCCGATGCCGTGGAGATCCTGGTACGACAGCACAGCGATGCGATCCGGGTCGGGGAACGTCCGCAGACCTTCGTTCGGCCCCGGCGCGGGCTCACCGTGCCCGGCGACGAACATCCGGCGGCTCCTCGACGCTTCCGTCCTCGTCACGAGCTGTCCGAGGATGGCGATCACGGTCGCCTCGAATACAGCACCTGAGGCTCCGAGCCTGGTACCTGCGTGCCGGTGCAGCAGGTCCTTGACCGGTCCGGACTCCACGACGAGTGCCGTGTGGTCATCGGCTCCCAACACAGCGGGCAACCGGTCGAGCAACACCTTCGATCCAGGCCCCCACACCTCGGCATCGACCGTACCGCCCGTACACGTTGCTGCAACCGTTGCGGGGCCGTCGCTGGTCGCGGTCGACCACCACCAGACGCCCCGGTTGTCGACGGCACCTGCCTTCACCATCCGCACGGTCGAACCGAAGTCGAACCTTTCCTCGATATCGATGCGGCGTTCCATCGGACGGAGGCTACCTGGAACGCCCCGACCGATACTCTCACTCCCATGCCATACCAACTCGACCTCGAAAGCACCACGAACCCCCGTGTCAAGGCATGGGCGGCGCTCGCCAAGCGCTCAGAGCGTGAACGAACCGGCACGTTCCTCATCGAGGGGGTTCGCGAGTCTCAACGAGCGACAGAGCTTCTCGACGTCGTCGAGGTCATCGTGTGTCCCGAGTACGCACAGGACGTCTTCCTGCCTAGCGCAACAACCGTGAGTACGAGAGTGTTCGACAAGATCTCACGCAGACAGCACCCAGACGGAGTCGCGCTGGTCGCCAGAAAGCCAGATCACAGACTCGAAACCTTCATGCCGCCGGACCCGGCACTCGTTCTCGTCGCCGACGGTATCGAGAAGCCTGGAAACATCGGTGCGATCGTGCGTACGTGCGACTCGTTCGGTGCAGCGTTCGTGGGGTCGTCGCTCAAAACCGACCTCGAGAACCCGAACGTCGTGCGTTCTGCGCAGGGTTCATTGTTCTCACCACCGATCGCGACCGCGCAACGCGACGAGGCGATCTCGTGGTGCTCGGCCAACACCAGGGTGATCGTTGCTCATCCCGATGAGCGTGGCACGTCGCTGTGGGATGCCGACCTCACCCGCCCAACGAGCATCGTCATCGGAGCTGAACACGATGGGGTTCACCCTTCGTGGCTCGATGCAGGTGAACACGTGTCGCTCCCCGTGCGCGGCGCCGCGGATTCACTCAATGCGTCCGTCACCGCCGCCGTGTTCCTCGCAGAAGCGCTGCGGCAACGATCCGGTCGTTCAACCCCGGAGTGAGGATCAGGGTTTGGCGAGCGTCCAGATGCCATCGTTCTCGAGCACGGCGAGGATCGCCTCTGCGGTTTCCGCCACGTTCCCCAGGCTCGCTGCCTGGTTGAGCACGATGTGCATCACAGGGCCTCCTGTGAACAGGGTCGGAGTCTCCGATATGCCCATCGCCGTTGCAGCGTCGGTTATCTCCGTCAGGACGGACACCCCCACTCGCTCGGGAGCAGAAGATCCTGCTGCTTCGAGCGCCTTCGTGACCGTCGACGGCGCCCTCGCATCGAGTTTCTCGATGTGGACGAGGCCGAGCATGGCGTGGAGGAACCGCCCCCTGTCCTGGGGCGTCGGGAGGGATACGAACGTCGCCATCGCCTCGAATTCGACACCTCTATATAGGGGCAGCCATTCGAGTCCGACGCTGTTTCCATCTTCTGCGAGCGCCCGCACGAACTGGTAGAAGCGCCACACCGCCGTGTTCGCAAAGTCGAACCACACTCGTCCATCGAATCGCATGACAAGAGGATACCTCGTCCTGGAGTCCCCCACGAACCTGCCTCTGCGCTCAGAACACAGAACGGAAGACGGAAAACGGAGAGCGCCTCATCGAACACCTGTTCGACTATGCTGCGTCCATGACATTGGGCCAGCGATCGTTCGCCGAGATGGGGACACCTCTGTCGGAGGTACCGTTCTGCGTGCTCGACCTCGAAACGACGGGTCTTGCACCCGACACCTGTGCGATCACCGAGATCGGGGCAGCCAGATACATAGGGGGCGTCGAGACGGGACGGTTCCAGACGCTCGTGGACCCGGGATGCGAGATCCCGCCTTCGGTGACCGTGGTCACAGGAATCACCCACGCCATGGTCATCGATGCACCGAAGATCGCAGAAGCGCTCCCGTCTTTCCTCGAGTTCCTCGGCGACGCCGTGATCGTCGGACACAACGTCCGCTTCGACATCTCGTTTCTCAACGCAGCATCGATCCGTCTCGGGTACGGCCGTCTGCCCAACCGCCACACGGACACACTCCGCCTCGCCCAGCGCCTGGTCCGCTCCGAAGTGCGTTCCATGAAACTCTCGAGTCTCGCTGCGTACTTCGGGTCACCCGTGGTCCCAAACCATCGCGCACTCGACGATGCGCTCGCAACGGCCCACGTCTTGTGGTCCCTCCTCGAGCGGGCAGGAGGCGTCGGCGTCACCCACCTCGACGACCTGCTCGCGCTGCCCACGATCAAAGGTTCACGAGCGATCGGCAAACTTGCGCTGACAGAAGGGCTCCCGAGGAGACCCGGCGTCTACACCTTCAAGGACCGAACCGGCACCGCTATCTACATCGGAAAAGCAACGAACCTGCGCAGCCGCGTTCGCTCGTACTTCGCCGGTGACAAGAGGAAACGCATCGACAACATGCTGCGGGATCTCCACACCATCGACTATTTCGAGACGTGCGGAGAGATCGAAGCCTCGGTCATGGAACTCCGTGCGATCGCCGAACTCCGACCCATCTACAACCGTCGCTCGAAACCGCCACAGTCGCTTCATTGGGTACGCCTGACATCGGAACGGTTCCCACGTCTGTCGATCGCACGCTCTCCCGGTGAATCGGCACTCGTCCTCGGTCCCTTCAGAAGCCGGCGCGCATCCCAAGAGGTCATGCACGGTCTGTGGGATGCGACACGGATCCGGCGCTGCACAGGCAAGGGACAGGGATGCGGGTACGCACAACTCGGCCAGGCGACGTGTCCGTGTGATGGTTCGATGAGCAGCGGCGAATACGCCGAGATCGTGGAGGAACTCGTCCGTGGCGTCGCGAGGCCTCGAGAGTTGATCGGCCGTACGCGCGCACGTTTGGAGCGTCTCTCTCGTCTCCAGCGTTTCGAAGATGCTGCGCTGGTGAGGGACCGATGGCATTCGCTGAGCCGCGCGATCCACCGGAGCAGCGTATGGCAGGCCTTCCAGCAGGCCGGCACCGTGGAGGCTGATGGACCAGACGGTGTGTCTCTGCTCATCGAGCGTGGGCAGATGGTGAGGGCATGGCGCACGGCCGGAACCCGCCCGCTCGCTGTCGTGGGTTCAATGGAAGCTTCGACCCACCCCTCGTCGATGGCGGCCATCGACGAGGCGATGCTTCTGTGGAAATGGCTCACCAGATCCAACGTCGAGATCGTGTCCGTGACGGGCACCCTCGCGCTTCTCGCGTGGGATATCCCTGACCTGAAGAAGCGCCAAGGGATCGGTGTTGCGCGTGGCACCCGATGATCGGGTGACCTGAGCACAGCACCATCGTCGGCGAGTCCTGGCGGCGATCCTGTGTGAGAAGCGCGAAAACCTTGTGTATCGCGCAGCATTGGGGTTATCATGCGTTTCGACATAATTGTCGTGGTCAAGGGCGAAGCTTTAAGGGCAGGAACCTCATGGGTTCCACCGGCTAACGACATAGATACGGACTCGCTGAGGTGCTGGGTTGAAGCGGGTCCCTTGAGCTGTTTACGCAGTTCGACCTATCTATGGAGGTAGAGGGTGCCCTTAGCTAACCAGACCCATATGGGTAGAGGAATCGGCAGACGAGTATTGATGATCGTCCTGGCGACACTGTTGTTCGTCAGCGCGTTGATCGTCATCCCCGACGACGCCTATGGCGTCGGCCGTGACGACTCCCCCACTTCCGAGACAGACTCGACGACGACCACTGCAGAGACAGGTACGACGACGACGGTCGCTCATGATGACGGTCCCAGCGACCGAGACACGACGACCGATACCACCGCGGCTGTTGACGATGTCCACGACGACGACGCGACGACCGACACCTCCACGGTCGCCGACGATGTCCACGACGATGGGATGACGACTGACGCGACGACCGATGCCTCCACGGTCGTTGACGAAGGCGCACTCAGTCGTGATGCAGCAACCGCCTCCACGGTTGGTGAGGATCCGGAGATGGAAACCAGGCTGCTCGAGGGTGTCCCGGTCGAGGTTCCTGTCGGTTCGGTGATGAGCGATCCAGGTGCCGGCCTTCTCGCCGACGTGGGTTCGGAACCGAACCCGACCCTTGCGAACACCTGCGGGCTCAACATCGCGCTCGTATTCGACCGCTCCGGCTCCGTGAGCCCGTTCGAGACCCAGTTCAAGAACGCAGCCAAGGCGTTCGTCGATGCGTTGCAGGGCACTCCTTCAACGATCGGCCTTACAGGGTTCGCAGGAATCACCGAACCGTTCGGCAACGGCATCGGTGAAGTCAGAGCGCCCATGACCTCGGTCGCCACGGTCGCAGGTGCGATCAGCGTCAAGGCTGCGATCGACGCCATCCCGTTCGGTGGCCTCGGAGACGCCGGCGGCACGAACTGGGAAGACGGGTTCAAGGTCGTCGGCGGCACCGACGAACCCCCATCGTCCGGCGGCCTCGCCGGACCGATCGATGTCATCCTGTTCATGACCGACGGCAACCCGACCACCTACGACGGTTCGGGGGACATCGGATTCTTCGAGAACCCCGCCGATGTCGACGCCGGTGTGGTCCAGGCGAATATCTGGAAGCTGAACGGAACGCGCATCATCGCGGTCGGCATCGGCGAAGACCTCGATGTCACCAATCTGGTCCGCATCTCTGGTGATGTCGAGGGCTCGGACTACTTCCTCACCGACTTCGAGTCGATCGGTGAAGGACTCGAGAACATAGCCATTGCGTCGTGCACCTCAACGGTCACGATCACCAAGAACGTCGACGACAACGCCGACGGCGTCTACGAGGTCTCCGACGGCACCCCGGACTGGACCTTCTCAGCGGACGCAACAGCGAGCGTCGGGAACCTCACCTGGCAGGCCCCTACCGGTACGAACCCGGTCAGTGACTCCGTTGGAGCCGACGGCATCGTCCTGTTCGACTGGCTGCTCGATGACCTCAGCGCCACAACAGACATCGACATCACTGAAACAGTGAACCCTGACTGGATCTACGACCAGGCGACGGTATGCACCATCAAGACGACCGCGCAAACGACGGCCCAGCCGTTCCCTGTCACGGAGAACGCGACGGGCGACGGTTTCAGCCTTTCGGCTATACCGCGCGACGGCGTGATCGCGTGCAATGTGTTCAACACAGGCGTGAACGAGTCGCTGCTCCTGACCAAGACGGCGAGCCCGACCTCCGTTTCAACCCCCGGTGTTGTCAACTACTCCTTCACCATCGAGAACACGGGCAACGTTGCGTTGACGAACGTCACCGTCACCGACCCGCTGCCCGGACTGGTGATCTCGGGCGGCCCCATCGGAACATTGGCACCGGGCGCAACGGACTCGACCACATTCAAGGCGACCTACAACGTTTCCCAGGCAGAGATCGACGCCGGTGATCCGATCCCGAACACGGCCACGGCTACCTCCACCGAGGGTGCATCTGACACTGCCGACGCGACCGTCACGATCAACCAGGACCCTGGTTTGACGGTACTCAAGCAGGGCACACTGAACGATGGCGGCGACGGCGTCGACGCCGGTGACACCATTACCTATGCGTTCACCGTCACCAACAGCGGAAATGTGACCCTGACGGACATCACGATCGACGACACCGTCGCAGGTGTCACGGTGGAGGGGGGCCCGATCGGCCTGGCACCGGGAGCTTCGAACAATTCGGCGTTCACGGGTGCCTATACGATCACCCAGGAGGACATCGACGCAGGTGAGTTCCAGAACTGCGCGATCGCCAACGGAATCGGGCCTGATGGGCAAACTCCGGTCGCAAGCGATGAAGCGTGCACGACGGACACCCTCCCCCAGACTCCGCTGATCACCCTGGTTAAGGACGGAACGCTCGATATCACAGTCACCCCACCCGTTGACGAGCCGAGCCCCGGCGATATCATCAACTACACCTTCACGATCACCAACACCGGAAACGTCACGTTGACCGACGTCACGGTCACGGACACGGTCGGTGGTGTCACCGTCGTCGGTGACCCGATCGCAACGATGGCACCTGATGCTGTTGACTCCGCCACGTTCACCGGGACGTACGCGATCACCCAGGACGACATCGATGCCGGCGTGTTCGCGAACACCGCACTGGTGACGGGGACAGATCCAGGCGGTGCCCCTGTGACCGCTACCGATGATCACGTGATCCAGCCTGCGCAGGATTTCGAGATGACGGTAACCAAGACAGCGAACCGGGTAACGATCTCTGCCCCCCAGACGATCACCTACGACTTCGTCGTCGAGAACACAGGCAACACGACACTCACGAACGTACAGCTCGCAGACCCGGATCTCACAACCGGCCCGGTCTGTGACTGGACGAGTTCGTCTGACCCCCTCACCGGGGCGAACGTGCTATCTCCAGATGAAACCGTGCCGTGCACAGGAACCTACGATGCGACCCAGGACGACATCGATGACGGTGCCGACCTTGTCAACATCGCGACGGCAAGCTCCGATGAGTCACCAGACGCGACCGGATCCGCAACGGTCACGGTCCAGCAGAACCCTGGCCTTGTGCTGGCGAAGTCAGGCATCGTTGCCGACGGTGGAGACGGCGTTGATGCCGGTGACACGATCACCTATACGTTCACGATCACCAACACTGGCAACGTCAGCCTGTTCATGGTCGATATCACAGAAGACGTGGCAGGTGTCTCAGTGACCGGCGGCCCGGTGACCGAGATGGCCCCGGGTGACATCGATACCACCACGTTCACCGGCGAGTACACGATCACCCAGGACGACATCGACGCAGGCACGTTCCAGAACTGTGCAACGCCGACCGGCCAGTTCATCGACGTCGGCACCTACATAGGTACCCAGGGGTGTGCGACCGACGACCTGCCCCAAACCCCGAACATCGCAGTAGCCAAGACCGGCACGTTGGATGTCGGCAATGACGGCGTTGCAACCCCCGGCGATGTGATCACATACGATTTCACGATCACGAACACCGGCAACGTCACGCTGACCGGCGTCACGCTCAGCGACCCGGTGGTGACCGATGCAGCGTGTGACTGGACCACAGCGTCACTCGGTTCACCTGAATCTGAGTTGATCCCCGGCGAGACGGTCAAGTGCGACGGTACGTATCCGATCACCCAGGTCGAGATCGACCTCGGGTTCCGCGACAACACCGCGGTCGTGACCGGTACCCCACCGGTCGGCGGCGACGTGACCAACAACGACACCGAGACCGTCGACATCGATCAGGAACCGGCGTTGGTGTTGACCAAGACGGCCGACCCGACGTCGATGTCGGCACCTGGCGTCGTCAACTACACCTTCACTGTTGAGAACACAGGCAACGTGACGTTGACGAGCATCCAGATCACCGACCTCCTGCCGAGACTCACGATCTCTGGTGGCCCGATCTCCTCGCTGTCACCGGGTGACACCGACTCCACGACGTTCACAGCAACGCTCATCGTGAGCCAGGGCCACATCGATTCAGGCGACAGCATCGACAATACGGCGACCGCGACGTCAGCCCAGGGCGCAACGGACAACGACACCGCAACGGTCGACATCGTCCAGAACCCTGATCTCACGATCCTCAAGTCGAGTGTGTTCAACGACGAGTCGGGAGACGGGTCCGCTCAGGTCGGTGAGACGATCAGCTATTCCTTCGTCGTTACCAATACGGGGAACGTGACGCTGACCGGTATCACCGTCAACGACCCTGAGGTCCCCGTGGACGGTGGCCCGATCACGCTCGCACCGGGTTTCGTGGACACGACGTCCTTCACAGCCGAGTATGTCATCACTCAGAATGACATCGACATAGGGGTCTTCGGGAACTGTGCAACAGCGACCGGTACGCCACCCGGCGAAGAAGTCGATGACATCACGAGCAACGAGTCGTGCACCACAACTGAGTTGCCAGACTCGGCGCTCGAGTTGGTCAAGACGGGCACCTTCGAGGATGAGAACGGCGATGGGTTCGCTCAGTTGGGTGAAACCATCACCTACACATTCACCGTCACCAACGCTGGGAACGTACCGTTGACCAACGTGACCGTCACAGACACCATCGGCGGCGTCACGATCACCGGTGGTCCTATCCCCTCGTTGGCACCGGGCGCCGTCGACACGACGACGTTCACCGGCCTCTATGTCCCGACTCAGGACGACATCGACAGGGGGAACTTCCACAACGTGGCCATCGTCACCGGTTCCTCACCTGATCAGACCGATGACGTGACGGCCGAGGCTGAGAACGACACTCGCCTGCCACACGACCCGAGGATCGATCTCGTGAAGAACGGAGCGTTGGATCTCGGCGATAACGGCCAGATGGACCCTGGCGATGTGGTCGTCTACACGTTCACCGTCACCAACACGGGCAACGTCACCTTGTTCGCTCCTGCACTTACGGATCTGTCCGTGCTCGGTCTCGAGGTCGGTTGCCCATGGGACGGAGTCCCCGGCTATTCACTCGGTCTCGGTTTCGAGAACCGTGTGAACTGCACAGCGACGTATACCGTGACTCAGGCAGACATCGATGCCGGCCAGATCTACAACTGCGCCAGCGTCATCGCATTGAGTCCTGCTGAGGTACCGGTCGAGGACGAGGACTGCTTCACCCTGATCGGGGAACAGGCACCTGGAATCGAAATCGTCAAGACAGCGATCACTCCCGAGGTGATCGAAGGTGACTCGGTTACGTTCGAGATCACGGTCACGAATACAGGCAACGTCACGTTGTCTGAGATCGTGGTGACCGACGTGTTGTCACCTGATTGTGACCGCACATTCGGCGCGATTCTCGCCCCTGGTGAGACGATCGCCTACGAATGCACGATCGACAACGTCACTGCCGACTTCGTCAACGTGATCGTTGTCACAGGTATACCACCGACAACGAACCCCGACGTTCCGCCGGAACCCGTCGTTGATGAGGACGAAGAATCGGTCACCGTGGTACCCGAGGGCGAGATCGGCGACACGGTGTGGTCCGATGAGAACGCAAACGGTATCCAGGACAACGGTGAGAAGGGCATCGCCGATGCCACGGTCATGCTGACGTTGCCCGACGGCACGACGCTCAGTGCGTCGACGAGTCAGCTGAGTACGACGGCCGAGGACATCACCGACAGCAACGGGCTGTACCTATTCGACGAGTTGCCTGCCGGCGAGTACACGGTCGAACTCATCCTGTCATCGATACCGAAACCGTCCGATGGTGACCTCGTGCTCACCACGCCTGGGTCGTTCACGATCCAGCTCGCTGCGGGTGAGTCCTTCCTCGACGCCGACTTCGGTGTCGTAGCAGGCCTCCCCAACACGGGCCTCAGCTCGGACAACATCGCGATGATCGCACTAGCACTGCTGCTTGCGGGCGGATTGGCGATACTCGCAACACGCAAACGCAAGGACGAGGGCGACATCGCTGCATAAGCGAAACCACAACTGGTGAGGGAGGGCCCGCAGCACACGCTGCGGGCCCTCTTTCGATCGGGAGACCTGTAGGGCGCCACCAGGAGTATCGGGTACTTCGGAAATGAGCGGGGTCGGTGAGAACCGGGGAGATACCAGGCAGTACAACGACGTATGTATGACGTAGTACGACCCCCGGATCG
>CAYUJA010000052.1:0-7823 GCA_964444875.1 uncultured Acidimicrobiaceae bacterium
ACGAGCCCTGCGAGGAGCTAGGGGGATCAACCATACGGCCCAAACTCTCGCGGCTTCGCGTTATCCCCCTGGCTCGCAAGCTCGCCCGTCCCCCTTAGAAGGGGGACGGCTGCCATCGAGAACGCATGAGACAGGTGCCGCTTCGGGCCACTCGATTTCTCTTGCTCTCACCGCACTGTCGGCCGATTCACACCCCGTGGAGACAGCAGAGGAGCGCCAGCGACGCGGCTTTAGCGGGCGCCGAAGCCGGTGAGGACGGTCCAGACACTTTGGCCGAACACGTGGATGTCGAGCCAGATCGATGAGTGTTTGACGTAGTACAGGTCGAACGTCAGTTTCTCCACGGTGTCGGCGTCGCCGTCGGCGTAACCGTAGTGCACCTGGGCCCACCCGGTGACACCCGGCCGTATGAGATGTCTACTGTCGTAGAACGGGATCGTCTTTGAGAAGTGTTCGACGAATACGGGCCTCTCTGGCCTCGGGCCGACAAGCGACAGGTCACCCCGCAGGACGTTCCACAACTGCGGGATCTCATCGAACCTGCTTCGCCTCAGGAACCAGCCAACTCTCGTGATGCGGGGATCGTTCTTGCTTGCGAACTGCGGTCCTCCAGCTTCAGCATCGTTGACCATCGTGCGGAACTTGACGAGTGTAAAGGTGTCCCCAGAGCGCCCGACGCGCTCCTGTCGGTACAGCGCAGGGCCTCTCGAATCGAGCTTGACGGCAACCCACGTGATGAAACCCAGAATGATCCACACCGGCAGCGTGATGAGGACGAGGATGACGTCGATCATGCGCTTCACCGGAGCGAACTTGGACCGCTGAACCGGCCTGGTGACCTCCCACCCTCCGATGATGTGCACCAGCGGGATCCGGCCCGTGTGCTCCTCATACACCTCCACGAGCGGCCGGATGGTCTGCCCCGACACGGATGCTGACGAGACGTAGCGAGCCATGTCCTCTGACAACACGGCCTTGAGGTCGACAACGATGGTGGCACCGTCGATCAGCGGAACGTCTGCGGGGTCGCCCAGCGGGTCGACGACGGCTATCACCTCAGCGTGGGGGCTCTGACCGAGGTCATCTGCCAGGGACTTCTCGTTCGTGATGACGACCATCGCCTCGGTCCACGGCCTGCGACGCTGGAAGAATCGATGACCAATGGAGAGTGCGAACCACACCACCGTGGTCGTGACGAGCCACTCCCTCGAGAAGTAGCTCCGGGTGACGAGGATGCCTACCGCGGTGATCGCAACGGTGGACCCGACGATGCCCACTGCTCTGCCGTAGGACGGCCTCGGGGCTGAGTTCCCCCACGACAGGTACGACCCGTACATGGATACCGCGGCGCCACCGAGGACGAAAACGACTGAGGGCATCAGTGAACCGACAGGCGTCGTCACGAGCCATGGAGCCCACACCTGGAATACCCGAAATGTCGCGAACAGGACGGACGCGAAGAGCGCCAAGATGTCAGCGAGAACAACTGTGCGGAGGAATCGTCTTCCCATGAGGTCTCAGGCTACCGTTCACAGACCGGTTCGACCACTAGAGGAGCATTCATGGCATCGATCTTCACCATGATCATCAACGGAGACATCCCCGGCCACTTCGTCTACCGCGACGACACGTGTGTTGCCTTTCTGAGTATCGAACCGCTCACCGAGGGCCACACGCTCATCGTTCCGGTCCAGGAGGTCGACCATTGGATCGACCTCGACACCGATCTCGCCGGCCACCTGATGCGGGTTGCCCAACTGGTCGGCAAGGCGATCGATACGCTGTACTCCCCCAGACGGGTCGGGCTGATGATCGTCGGAGATGAGGTACCCCACGTCCACATCCACGTGATGCCCATCGACTCGGCCAGGGACCTCGACTTCGCCAACGCCCGGCCCGCATCGAGCGACGAGTTGGCCGGCGTTGCCGAGCGTCTCGTCGATGCAATCGGCTAGGGTTTCTCCATGCCACAAGCGACCTTCTCACACACCGTGCCCGTACCTGTCTCGCACCTGGTGGCGTGGGACGCCCTCCAGGACTACCGGACCTGGTCCAACATCGGACCGGTGTCGAGCGTCTCGAATCCCGTGAACCAGGAAGATGGAGTGCTCGCATCCTTCGACTGGGTTGCTGATGTCGGCGGGAAGGCGTACCAGGGGAAAGCCTGGGTTACCGACTATCAGATCCCGAGGCTCTACAAGGCCACGATGGACACCTCGGAGATCGCAGGTGACATCGTCGCCACAGTCGAACCAACAGCGAGCGGCTGCGACGTGACGGTCGCTATCACATTCCGGACCAAAGGCATGCTGTCGGCGATGTTCTTTCCCGCCATCAAAGGAGCGCTTGCAAGCGGCTTCCCCCAGCAGGTCGAGGACCTCGCCGCATCGATCTAGCGGCAGCCGGGGACCGCCGCCAGAAACGCTATGTGAGAGATCACTGATCTGCTGAACTCCCTGTCAGATCCAGGATGATCGAAACGACGAGCGGCGACTTCGCCAACCGTTCGAGTCCGTCATCGTCTGCCAGCACCACGACGGCAGGTTCCAACGGGTAGTTGGTCAGAACCTCTGAGTCCGTCCCCTCGAGCAACACTGCAATAGCAGCCTGATCGCGTACACGGGCGTCGCTGTCACCGGCGGGGCTTGCGAGTCCGACGATCAGTCGCACCGAACCCTCCTCAGCGATCACAGCTTCGGCTTCGGATACGTCGAACGCCGGATCGCTTGTTTCACCTCGGAGCAACAGCAGTCCGCCAACGATTCCGACAAGAGCTACCAGAACTCCCACGAATATCCAGTTGCGCACTTTCATAGTTGTGCCTCCTCGCTCTGATATGACGCTCCGTGTGTTCCAGCGGGTTCCCTGCACAAACCGGATACAGGTAGCCGCCACACGCCACGAGGAGATGCATCTTCACAGATGCATCTCCTCGTGGTGTGTACGGGACTACGGCCTCGATGGCACTGGATCAGGGAACTCCCGATACGGTTTCACAGCTGCCATCGGTCGTGTCGCCACCTCCGACTCCCCCGCTACAGAAATCGCTCGATCCACCACCACCGGACAGATCATCGTTGCCCTTGTTACCGTAAAGGTCGTCGTTACCGAGATTGCCGAAGAGAGCGTCGTTACCTTTGTCGCCGAAAAGAAGATCGTTGTCATCGCCGCCATAGATCACGTCATTCCCAAGGCCGCCATGCAACACATCTGCCTTCTGATCCCCGTAGATCACGTCGGCTCCGTTTCCACCATCGACAGTGTCCTTGCCGGCACCTCCCCAGATCTTGTCTGGGCCTGAACCCCCTTGCAGTTCATCTGCACCCGCGCCGCCTATCAGAACGTCCCTGCCCTTTCCGCCGCGCACATAGTCATTCCCCGACTGACCGTTCAGAACATCTGCACCCAGCCTGCCTTCGATCACGTCGGCGCCTTTCCCGCCGAGAATCGTGTTCTTGCCTGCATCGCCGATGAGGATGTCATCGAACTTCGACCCCGTCAGGTTCTCGATGTTCACCAGTACATCTGCGCCTTGCCCCGTTGCGGTACCCGAGAGCAGCGATACGACCACGCTACGGGGTGCGTCCTCGAACGTCGCCGTGTCGGTATCTGGAGCCGCGTTGTATCCGCCGTCGATGTAGTCGTCTCCGGGGCCTCCCCACAACACGTCGTCACCGACCCATCCGTCGAGGATGTCATTTCCCCTACCACCCAACAACACGTCTCCCACGTCGTCGGTGTTGCCACCGCCGGCGTTGCCCAGGATGGTGTCGCCTCCACCGCCCCCATCGATGAAGTCTGCACCCGGCCCTCCGTAGATGATGTCACCACCGATGTTGCCGTAGATCGTGTCGGAACCTGCCCCGCCACGGATCGTATCGGCACCGCCGTTGCCTGATCCTGTGTCGTCCCCTTCGCCGAGGCAGATCGTGTCGGCACCCCCAAGTCCGGAAACAACGTCGTTGCCTGCGAGCGCGACGATGACATCCCCGCCGCTGGTGCCGACGATGACATTGTCGAACTGGTCCCCGACGATCGAAGCACTCAGTCCGTCGCAAGTCGGTGCAGCCGCGAGCGAGTAATCGAGATCCAACTCTCCGTTGGCGCCTGCGAATCCATCCACGCGAATCCGGTACGTCGTCCCCTTGTTCACAGGCAGCGTGACAGTGTCCCCACCGTTGCCGGCGGGGTCGTCGAACGCAAGCAACGTCAGGGTGCCTATCGAGCTTCCGACGAAAACCGAGAGCTGGGAGTCGAAGGTTGTCGTTCCAGCGTTGGTTGTGAACGTCGCTGTGCCGGTCTCAGCGGGTGTGAAGTTCCACCAGATCGAGTCCTCGATCGTACCCGGACCCGGTTCGTTCGGTTCTGCATCCGCACAGACGTTGTAGTCGTAATCACTGCCGAAATCGCCAACGGATAGCGCGACAAGATCTTCGGCATCAGCGAAATCGTTGTTGTTCACGTTGCGGGTCGCGGCATCGAGCACATTGATCCGCCGCTTGGTGACTCCGGCGTCGGTGACATCGACGCCTGTCTGGTTCAGATCCAACGCAACTGCCTCGTCCGTGTCGTTTTTGACACATTCGCGCAACAGAGCGAATGATCCGGCCACATGAGGTGTCGCCATCGATGTCCCGCTAAAGGAAGCGGTCGTTGTCGCTCCACCTGGAACAGGGGCGACGATGTCCACGCCGGGCGCCCACCAGTCCATGAAGGAGGCGCTATTGGTGAACGTCGCCGGATTGTCGGCATCGTCCGTGGCTCCGACAGCGTACACATTCGATAGGCAACTCGGGAAGTCCAACGATCCATTGGTGTTGCTGTTGCCTGCGGCCGCCACAACCGCCACCTGGTCGACATCCAGCCCTGCGATGATGTTGAAGGTGTTCGGGAACGCAGCGTCACACGCTGCCGCCGTAGCGTACTCGTCACCGCCAATGCTGAGATTCACTACTGCGATGTTGGCCCCCCCGTTGGCCAGCGTCTGTACCTGCTGGAGGGCAAGGTCGAGATCGCTGAAGAAGAATCGCCAGCACGGGTTCGGTTCTCCCACTTTGCAGGTCGTTGTTCTCGTCCCGATCTGGATCGCCACGATGTCTGCGCCGCGTGCAACGCCCTGGTTGCCACCGGTGAAGGATTGGCCGGCAGCGGTCCCTGCCACGTGGGTACCGTGGTTGCACTCGGTGGAGTACGTGCAATCGTCACCGGCGTTGCCGCCGATCTGGCTCGTGAATCCGTTCGGACAGTTCGAACCCGCCGAGTAACACGCCTGAGCGATGATCCGCGAGCTGAACGCATCGTGACTCAGGTCGACGCCGGAGTCCAGGACCGCTACCGCGAACGGGGTGTTTCCGTCCCCATCGTCGTTGCCGATGACGCCTGCCAGGTTCAGCAGGTCAGAGTCGATGATCCCGGTCGATTGGGCAAGCGCCAGCGACCCCAGTCCATCGATCGTGATCGCTCCAACGAGCGCAGAGGCTTCGAGACGAGCAAGGCCTGCTTCATCGATCTCGGCGACAAGTCCCGGCACCAACGGATAGTTGACAACGACACGCGAACCTGTTCCGTCGAGCAGCGCATCGATGGCTGCCTGGCCATCGGCGCGTGCCGCACCATCATCGGGTGCCGTCTTCAAAGCGATGATCACCCTTGCCACGCCGTCGGTGGAGATCGCCTCGGCGATGGCGGTCGTGTCGAGCGGTGCGAACTCGGCGACAACCCTGACCTCGTCACCGGGTTCCGCTGCCTGTGTAGCCGCTTGGCCGGCGATATCGACGCCGGGTGCACGGTCGGGAGCCTCAACGCGCTCACGGGTTGACCAATCGTCGATGTCGGGGACGCCCTCTGGATCGTTGCCGGTTACCAGACCGCGATACGCCGGGACGTACTCTTGTGGGACCTCCTCGGCTTGTGTACCTTCAGATAGAACCTGACCCTCGATCGCACCCGCTGGTACGACCGAAATCACGAGAAGAAGCGCCGCAGCGAGCGTCGATACCCTCAGACGTCGGAAATTGCCCATCACACCTCCAACATTCACTGTGGTCGCAACACTAGCTGGGGGGATCAGACGCGTCTAGGCGGTGGTGCACCACTCCGGGGCCGAGGGAGGCCGTTCGAGCGGGTCGTTCATCCGCCGATGATCGGTGCGGCTCTGTGGAGGAACGCAGCCATCTGCGCCCTGGTAACGGGCGCCTCGGGACAGAACTCGTCGTTCGTGGGAGGGTTGCACCCTTTCGTGATACCGGACAACGCCAGTGCTTCAATGTCGGTCTCGAAGATCGAATCGTCGTCATCGACGAAGACGTCACCGCCTCCCGATGGGAGATCGAGGGCCCTGTTCAAGAAAGCAGCCATCTGGCCTCGTGTAACGGATGCGTCCGGGCAGAAACGGTCGTTGACCGGCGGATTGCAACCCTTGGTGATCCCGGCCGCTGCCAGAGCATTGATATTGGCCTCGAACACCGATCCCTCATCGTCGTTGAAAGCATCGGGACCGTTCGGCAAGTCGAGGGCCCTGTCGAGGAAAGCAGCCATCTGGCCACGCGTCACCTCGGCGTCGGGGCAGTAGTTGGTGTTCGCCGGAGGATTGCATCCAAGCGTGATCCCCTCAGCAGCGAGCCACTCGATATCGGCGAAGAAGAGGTGGGTTGCAGGTACGTCGAGGAAACGCGTTTCCTGGCCGGGATCGCCACAATCCGATCCCTCGCACGGGGGTGGCGGGGGCGGCAGGAGTGGCGTGCCGCATCCTCCCGGGTCGGCGAGGAACCAACCACATGTCGTCTCGTCGGTCGACAGGAACTCCACCAGGAGGTTCGTCACCTTCAGTTCACCCGCCGTTGAAGGGTGCACGCCGTCGTTTACGAAGTCTGCGCACTCCCAGGTCAGGCCGTCGCTTCGCTCTTTGGTCCCGTCTGCCCACAGGTACGGCCCCCACGCCGCCCACACAGCGGTCTTTCCGGCGATCGAATCTGCGACCACCGTCTTGACGGACAGGCCGTTGTCGAAACCGGTCTCTGGTTCATTGTGATTCGGACTGTCGTTGTACCCCGCGTAGATACGCGACGACATGTAGACCCGCTTCAGGTTCGGGAACACGGCCTTCGCGTTGGCGATCGTCTGGGTGAGCCACCCCCGCTCGGCCTCGATGCGTTCGCTCTGAGAGCCCTTGAGCTGACCGAGTTGGGACCCCATCTTCATCCACACGATCTGGACCTCGCTTGCCGCGAGACCGTCGGCCTTGATGCGCTCGAGCGACACGTCCCAGGCATTGTCGGTCGGATCTGCCCATTCGTTCATCGGCTGTCCGCCCACGGCGCCGTTCGCGAACTTCACCAACGGCGAGACATCGGCCAAGCCGTCGACCGTCTCCATGAACGTCCCGAACTCCTGGTAGGCGTTCGACATCCCCAACGAAACAACACCCACCACTCCACCGATCGGCGTGATAGCCGGTGCGTTGGCGGCGTGAGATGCAGGTATCGTGTTCCCGTTCTCGTACAGGCCCAGCCCGTCCTCATCGGTCAGCGGAACGAACCCGACCGACGTTTGGGAACAGTTCGCCCCACCCGCCGTCGGCGCACCAGCCGCAGGGGGTGCAGATACGCCGGCGATTCCAAAGACAACGACCGACAGAGCGACGACCGTCGCAAAGCGTCGCATGTCGAGTCTCCTAGTCCAATCCATCCGTCACAACTGTACGCCGTGCGGGAGGTAACGCCGGGTTCCCCCACCATCAGTGTCGCACTTCCGACACAATCGCTGGTGTGGTGAGCGGCCTCAAAGACCCCCTCTGTCCCTCGTTCCTCGGGACATCTCCCCCG
>CAYUJA010000052.1:7923-10115 GCA_964444875.1 uncultured Acidimicrobiaceae bacterium
AAAGACCCCCTCTGTCCCTCGTTCCTCGGGACATCTCCCCCGACTTCGTCGAGGGAGAGAAAGAGTCTGACTATTTCCCTCCGTGTCGTGGCTCCGCTCCCCTACTACCAGCTGGTAAGCCAGTACAAATCGACAGCACAGTCCGGAAGTTCATCGCCACCCTTTTCCGCCTTCTCGGCGGCAAAGTCCCTGTCAGCGGAACTGCCGCCGAACGGCAGGAGCTCGCCGGTCGTCCCGACCGGTTCACCAAGATCGTTGATCACCGTAACCAGGCCGTCCTGTTCCACCGCGCTGTACCCTGGCGGCCACAGCATGAGGAAGGCGAGGTCTGAATAGTCCGACTTCAGTACAAGGCATCGCGAAGATTGCAGATTCAGGGTGCCCATCTCTCGAGCTGCACCAATACTCCCTCCCCGGGCGAGATCGTGGTGAACCAGTTCGATCGTTGTTGGTGCGGGCGGAACCGTGGTCCCCTGTGCACCTGAATCCGCACTGACACAACCCGCTGCTATGACCGACACCAGAACGAGTACCGCGCCGTACCGGTGCATCCGTGTACGAAGATCATGTGTCATGGCACCCTCTTCACGTTGACATCGGGAGCGGTGGTGGCGTGGTTGATGGCACCGTCGATCAGCCGGTCGGTACCGCTACAGAACCCAGTACAAGGTCGATCATCGGGGAATCTTCAAGACCGAACTGTCGCAACGGATCAGCAACATCGGCGTACGATGCCGCCCACACCGTTACCAGACGCTGCTTGACATCCACGGACACATCGTACGGCCTGGTCACACCCCATGAGATGAGATCAGACGCGATCTGGTCGAGCACCGCCGAAGGCGTTTCCGTTACCAGAACCCGGGCCGGCGTGATCTCTGGAAGCATCTCATTGGCGAGGGCCTCCACAGCAGCGACCTGACCGCTCCCCGACGGCTCGAGAAGGATCGTGAGCCCGTACGGATCATTGTCGATCCACAGGTCAGCGAAGTCATCGCCAAACGAAGCGATCAGCTCTTGTCTCAGCAGACGGATATCGTCGCTCGCCGAGAACCGTTCCATGGCGACATCCAACGACACACCGGCGAACTCCGCATAGGAAGCAGCGTCCTGCATCACCGCATCATCGGGACTTTGGGCCTCCTGGGCAGCGGTCACACCGCCGACACCGAACAACATGCCGAGGATCAACAGCACGAACGCGATGACCTTCATAGACACATCATGACACACCCCCCCCATAATGTCCACCAAGCGCCGTCTCAAGAGCCCCCTCTGTCTCGTACCTCGACATCTCCCCCAGCAAGCTGAGGGAGAGCAAGAGTTAGAGCTCTTCGGAGGTGTCTCTCAGGGCTGCAGCGGTCTCCCTGGCGGCTTCGAGGCCGCCTTCGGTGAGTTTGGCGCTGTCGGTGAGCAGCGTGACGTGGTTCTTGTAGATCTGGAGGAAACCTCCATGGATCCCTGCAGCGGTGACCTTGCCCTCATGGTGTATCGTCACCGCACCCGTTGCCAGGGCAGCCATCGTCGGTTCGTGGTCCGCCAGGATGCCGATGTCACCCTCGGTGGTACGGGCGGACACCATCTCAGCCTGCCCCGACCAGATGACCGCCTCCGGTGTAACGATGTCGACCTGGAACGTTTTCGCCATCAGACCTTTGCTCCAAGCTCCTTGGCCTTTGCAATGGCGTCTTCGGCACCGCCGATCATGTAGAACGCCTGCTCCGGGAGGTGGTCGAGGTCGCCCTCGAGAACGGCCTTGAACGATGCGATCGTCTCGTCGAGTGACGTGAAGATGCCCTTCTGGCCGGTGAACTGCTCTGCCACGAACATCGGCTGGCTCAAGAACCGCTGGATACGCCGTGCACGGTTGACGACCAGCTTGTCCTCCTCGGACAGCTCGTCCATGCCCAGGATCGCGATGATGTCCTGGAGGTCCTTGTAGCGCTGCAGCACGAGCTGCACTTCGGTTGCGATCTTGTAGTGCTCATCACCGACGATCTGAGGGTCGAGCGCACGGCTGTTGGAGTCGAGCGGGTCGACAGCAGGGTAGATACCCAGGGCGGTGAGGGGGCGGGACAGCACCGTCGTTGCGTCGAGGTGGGCGAACGCCGTGTGCGGGGCGGGGTCGGTGATGTCGTCTGCAGGCACGTAGATGGCCTGGAGCGACGTGATCGACCGGCCCTTGAGCGACG
>CAYUJA010000053.1:0-10051 GCA_964444875.1 uncultured Acidimicrobiaceae bacterium
GGTGACGGCTCGTAGTACGTATTGCGTAGTACGAGGATGCGCGGATAGGGGTTGACTGGCCCCCTCCGCCTCGCAAGCTCGGCACCTCCGCCACTGCGTGAGGGAGGAACAAGAAGGGATCTCTCCCCCGGTCCTGCGGGGGAGATGGGCCGAGGAACGAGGTCCAGAGGGGGCTCTGAGATCGTCCATCTACAGACAGGCTTTCGCCTATCCGCTGATCCTCTACGTACTACGACTCGGAGGTCTTGTATTAGTTGGTTGCGTGGTGTATCTAAGTACGGATGCACCATCTTTTCGTATCGCCCTCGGCTCTGCGGGCGAGCTTGAGGCCCAAGCGACCATGGTGGCCAGCGTTGGTCTTGTAGATAGGGAACCCGCTCGGGTTCTACGAGAGCACCTCGAGAAATGCAGAGCGTCACTCACGAACCTCGAAAATCGGGTCTCTGCCTCCTGATCCGGGGTCGTACTACGTCATACGTACATTCGTACTACGACCCGTTGTCTCCCCAGTTCAAGCCGCCCCGCCTATTTCCGAAGTGCCGTCACAGGGCGACGACCTCGGGGCTGATGCCGAGAGTCTCGAGATCCGCTCGGATCTCATCGACGTAGATGGGGTTCATGACGACCACGAGATCGGGACGGATCGTCCGGAGTTGCTCAGGGGCCACGATGCGGTGGCCGGTACCCGCCATGTACATACCGTGTTTGTGCGGATTGATGTCGACCGCCGCGTGGACGTGGGCGCCGAGTTCGCTGAGGAACGACACACCCTTGGAACCCGCTCCCCAGATGACGACCTTCCCGCCGTCCTGCGTCACCTCGGAGAGCTTGGAGCGCCAGAACCGGATCGTCTCGTCGTATCCGCTCGCGAACCTCTCGATGCCTGCAGCCAGATCCGCCCTGTCGTCGACGGGCCACGGTGTCGGGTCGGTCCCGTCCGCAACGGGTCTGGCTTCCAGGATCAGATACTGATCGTCATAGTCCATGTGGAGGTCCATCACCTCGAACCCGGACCGCTCGAACAGACGAGCGAGGGAACCGGCGCTGAAGTACGAGCAATGTTCGTAGTAGACGTCCCAGAACGCGACTTCGTCCAGTACACGCCGGGTGTCGGGAAGTTCGAACAGCACCACCGTGTCCAGCCTGGACCCGATACTGGAACGCATCATCTTCACGAACGCACCCACGTCTGTGATGTGTTCAAGCGTATGGCGACAGACGATGGCGTCTGCTTCGATGTGGCTGTACTCCTCAGAATAGAAGTCAGCGATCCACGTCAGCCGGTCTGCTGCAGCCGATTCGATACGCTCAGGGTGTACGCCGGGGTCGATTCCCGTGCCGGCGCCGATCCCGGCCTCAGCCATCATCACGAGGAACTCGCCCTTGCCGCAGCCGACCTCGAGCACGGTGCGCCCGGCAAGGTCGTACCGGTCCACCCAGCGCCCGGCGAGAGCGGTGGCGAAATCTACGAAACGGCGCGAGTACGCCTGTGTCTCTTCATAACGAGACGAGTATTCGGCCAGCGAGGTATCGAACGCGACGTTGGTGATGAACCCGCACGAACTGCAGAATCCGAGGTCGATGTCACCGCGGGCGAACCCCTCGGCCGCTTCACGGCTCGGGAGGAGCAGACAGCTGTTGGACGGAACACCGGCCTGGCGGTGGAAGCCTTCCAGGCCTACCCAGCCACAGGCAGGGCAGGCCATCTGGCCCATGTCATGGGATTCAACCACCGACCACCGCCGGCTCTGGCACCGGTACGATGAATCGTCCTCCTGCCGCCAGATACGCCTGTTGTTGCTCCATGATCTCCGATGCGAAGTTCCACGCCAGGAGAAGCACGTAGTCTGGTTGGCGGTCGAGCAGCGCCTCAGGGTCGATGATGGGCTGGTTCATCCCAGGCATGAAGTTGCCCTGCTTGTGGACATTGCGGTCGACGACGAACTCGACGAGATCGGTGCCGATCCCGACCGTGTTGAGTAGCGTCGAACCCTTCGCCGCCGCACCGTATCCAGCGACCAGGGCACCCTGCGCGTTCAGTTCGGTGAGCAGTTCATGGAGTCGCTGCTTGACACCGGCAACACGATCGGAGAACTCGCTGTAGTAGCCGATGTTGCCCATGCCACTGTCTGCCTCGGCTGCAAGGTACTCCCTCGCTCGATCGGTTCGCTCGTTGTGGTGGCCGATGTGCCAGCGCAACGTGCCGCCATGGAGGTTGGGGAAGAACTCGACGTCGTTCAGCCACAACCCGTGCCTGGCCATGAGACGGTCGATCGACGTACACGAGTAGTAGCAGAAATGCTCGTGATAGATGGTGTCGAACTCGCAATGGTCGATCAGTTCTCGTACATACGGGTTCTCGACGGTGATCAACCCATCATCGGCCAGCAACGTTGCCATGCCTGCAACGAACCCGTTGAGGTCCGGCACGTGCGCCAGAACGTTGTTGGCGATGATCACATCGGCCTTCGTCCCTTCGGCGACGAGGCGTTGCGCCATGTCGATGCCGAAGAACTCGGCGAGCGTGGGTACTCCTGCCTCGTTGGCCGCGGCCGCCTGGCCGGGCGCAGGGTCGATGCCGAGCACCGGGATACCGTTGTCGACGAAGTTGCGAAGCAGGTACCCGTCGTTGCTCGCCAGTTCCACGACGAGCGACGACTCGGAGAGATCCCTGGTTCTGATCAACCCCTCTGCGTGAGCCCTGGAATGGTCGAGAAGGGCGTCGGAGAACGAAGAGAAGTACAGGTAGTTGTCGACGAAGAGCTTTTCGGCCGGCACTTCCTCGAGGATCTGCACGAGCGTACAGTCCGGGCAGAAGGCGATCTCGAGCGGGTATCTTGCCTCTTCAGCGCCGAGCAGGTCCGAGGACACGAGGGCATCGGCCAGGGGCGTGGCGCCAAGGTCCAGGAACGGTTCGAGGTCAGACGATCCGCACGATCGGCACAGAGGATGTGGTTCCGTGCTCATGCCCCGCTCCGTGACCCGGTCCATCTCAGGTCGATGTCCAACAGGCCTTGATCGACGAGTCCGTTCACGTGCCGGATCCGCATGTACCGCGGACCCTCGAGGTCGTCCAATGTGAGCCCGTACTGCCCGAAGGCCTCGTAGAGCTCCTCGATGCCCTTGCGAACGGTCCACTGCGGTCGAGCCGAGGGCAGTGTGGTCGCGAGCTTCTCACAGGTCACCCGGTAGTTGCGAATATCGTTGAACGCCTGGTCGGACAGCGTCACCTCGCTGTTCGGCACGATCTCGCTCACCAGCTTTGCGACATCGCGGATCTGGTAGTTCTCCTCCGTAGCACCGACGTTGAACGCCTGGTCGTGGATCACATCGCGATCCGCCTCGAGCACGCTGAGGATCGCCCGGGAGATGTCCTCGATGTGGACCAGTGGCCTCCACGAGGTGCCATCGCTCTTGAGGAACACCTTGCCCGTGGTGAACGCGAACCCTGTGAGGTTGTTCACAACGAGGTCCCCTCGTAGTCGTGGCGATACACCGTAGGCGGTTGCGTTGCGCAGGAACGTGGGGCTGAAGTCATCGTCGGCAAGCGCGCTCAGGCCGGCCTCGCTGAGAACCTTCGACTCGCCGTACGGGGTGACGGGATTGAACGAGGCGTCTTCATCGATGTACTCGTCGCCCTGTGCTCCGTAGAGGCTGCACGACGACGAGAACACGAACCGGTCGACACCTGCAGCCTTGGCGGCCTCGGCGACCGAGACAGTGGCACGATGGTTGATCGCCAGGGTGCCGCCGGGATTGAGATCCCCGAGCGGGTCGTTGGAGATCGCCGCGAGGTGGACCACCGCGTCGAATCCCCGCAACTCGTCGACACCAACGTCGCGGATGTCCATCTCGATGGCCGGCGGGGGTGATGGCTGGATCCCGAAGGAGCAGTCGTGAAAGAGCCCGGAGTCGAGTCCGACGACGTCGAGCCCTGCTTCCTGGAGCATCGGGACGAGCACCGTCCCGATATAGCCGTCGTGGCCCGTCACAAGTACACGTTTGATCATGTGCTACCTCTCGTTTGGCGAGTCAGGCGATGTCGCCTCACCAGAGTTTCCATGGCGGCTCGTTCTGCCACAGCCGCTCCAGTCGTTTGCGGTCCCGCAATGTATCCATGCATTGCCAGAAGTCGTAGTGCCGGTAGGCCATCAGTTGGCCGTCGGCAGCAAGACGTTGCAGCGGCTCGCGTTCGAACATCGTCTTCTCATCGTCGATGTACTCAGCAACCTCGGGCTCGAGTACGAAGAACGCACCGTTGATCCAGCCTTCGCCGGCCTGTGGTTTCTCGTTGAATTCAACGATCTCAGCACCGTTCATCTCGAGGTGGCCGAAGCGTGCGGGTGGGCGCACAGCAGTCAGTGTCGCCAGCTTGCCATGTGCTCGATGGAACTCGATGAGACCCTTGAGGTCGATCGTCGACAGGCCGTCTCCCCACGTCATCATGCACGTTTCGTTGCCCATGTGTGGCAAGAGCTGTTTGATGCGGCCACCTGTGCCGGTCTCGAGTCCGGTTTCGATCAGCGACACGTTCCAATCGGGCACGTCGCGCTCAAGAGACTTGATATCGTGGTTCCCGAGATCGAGATGAAGGTCGCCGGCAAGGGCGCTGTAGTCGACGAACCACCGTTTGATGTAGTCACCCTTGTACCCCAGCGCTATGACGAACTCGTCGAGGCCGAATTGCGCGTAGTACATCATGATGTGCCAGAGAATCGGCTTGCCACCGATCTCGATCATCGGTTTGGGCACCCGTTCGGTCTGTTCCGAGAATCGGGTCCCGAACCCCCCTGCGAGAATCCCGACCTTCATCGTGAACCCTCAACAACACCCTGTGCGCTCGTTGCAGCCACCCGAGGGTTCGACATACACACCCCTCCATAGATTCATCTCGTGGTACATCCCAGCCCGATGGTACGCACCAACTGTCGGAACCATCATAGCAGGTGTCCATCGCCGGTTCATCCAGCAAGGGGGCCGTGTCATCACTCGACGTCAAGAACCAATCCGTTGAGGAGGCCACGTTCCGAGACGGTCACCGATTCCAATCCGCAGTGCACCAGGGCGCGCTCGGCAACCACCGCTCCTGCGAGGATGACCCGTGCTCGTGCCGGATCGAGTGATGGAATCGCCGCAGTTTCCGACAGGGACAACGTCGCCAGCCAACCGGTGAGTTCGCGCACGACATCGAGCGTGAGGTGTGATCCGTGGACACGGTCGCTGTCATAGACCTCGAGATCAAGGGCCATCGCCGACAGGCTCGTGAAGGTGCCGGCGATGCCGATCGCGATCTCGGGGCTATCGCACACGGCAACCGGCGCGAACGCGGCGTCGACCTCGGCTCGTGCATCCACCATCTGGTCGGGTAGGGCAGGACGTGTGTCTATGCAGCGGTCCGTGAGCCTCACCGATCCCATGTCGACACTCACCGCGTACGAGGGTGTGTCGACACCGTAGACGAACTCCGTGGACCCTCCCCCTATATCGACCACGAGTTTCGTCCCACCACCCCCGAGTCCTCGTGTGGCCCCTGCGAAGGCAAGGTTGGCTTCACGGGCCCCATCGATGATCGTCGGCCTGGTCCCGAGCACACGTTCGACGTCGGCCACGAGCGCCGGCCCGTTGCCGGCATCGCGAGATGCGGACGTTGCGACGGCCCTGACCAGGTCAACGCCCAGATCCGCAATCGTTGCGCTGTATCTCGTGATGACCTCGATGGTGGCGGTGTAGGCGTCAGCGTCGAATGAGCCGGTCCTTTCAAGCCCCGTACCGAGGGCAGTGACCTCCGTGGCACGGGCAAGTTCGGTCCCGTCGTCATCGACCACGAGCAAGCGAACCGAGTTCGACCCGATATCGATCGCCGCTGTCGTCATCGTGGCTCTAGCCACCCGGGGTTCGCCACGGCCACACCAGCAACGTCGACCACACAGGGCATCGTGCAGGCGAGCGGTTCGATCCGTGACGCCACATCCTCGCCGATGGGGTTGGCATTGCCCGCTGCGGTATCCGCGTACTGCGCATGCAGACACTTGACCCCACCTGCTGAACCTGCGATTCCCCCCGAAGGCACAGGGCCCTCCCACCCGTGCGGGATCCGGGAATCTCGCTCTGTCGCATATCGATGCATCGCATCGCCGTAGGCAACGCGGACATCGATGTCGCTGCGGATCAGGTCATCGGCTGCACGGACGCCCCCCGCCGATTCGATACGTGACACCCTGATGGTCGCAAGCGGACACGTGAGCCAGTAACTCGTCGGGAACGGGGTTCCGTCGTCCAGTATCGGTGGAACGTCGATCACCACCGGCAGGCCGAGGTGACACCGTGCTCTGACGGGGACCGGTGACCGTGGAGGGCGGCCGATCTGGATCTCTACGATCTCGCGATCATTCATCGACCGCGAGGTCGTTCCCGGTGATGAAGTCCCAGATCATCGCGAGCATCGTCCTGTCATCGCGTACGGGCACAACAGGCGCTGGTGGCACGGTCCGCGCTCGGGCGTCGTCTGGAAGCACAGCCACGTACCCGACCTCTCCGGGTTTCACGAAGCCGTATTGTTCTCTGGCGATCCGCTCGACTTCTTCTTGGGAGTACAGGGCGGAAATGTCCTCAGCGAGTTGATCGTTCTCTGCGTTGATCGCGACGAGTTGTTCGTTGGCCGCGTTCACCGCGCTCTCACGTTCGAGGAAATCTCGAAGGGGAAGAACCCCGGTCGCGACGAGCCCGAGGGCGACAAGAAGGACGATGAACATCCCTGTGCCGAGGCGCGACCGCTTCCGCTTCACGCGGCGTGAGCGCTGGGGCGAATCGAGGGGTGTCAGCGTATCTGTCATGTTGTCGATGCGAACCTTTCCCATCCTGCGAAGCGGGCTTGAGCGCCCAATCGCTCTTCGATGCGCAGCAACTGGTTGTACTTCGCTACGCGTTCGCCTCGTGCTGGTGCACCCGTCTTGATCTGGCCGGCGTTCGTCGCGACAGCGAGGTGGGAGATGAACGAGTCGGCGGTCTCGCCGGAGCGGTGGCTCACCATCGAGCCGTAGGCGTTGCGCTCGGCAAGATCCATCGTTGACAGCGTCTCAGACAGTGTCCCGATCTGGTTCACCTTGATCAGGATCGCATTCACCGCGTCGAGTTCTATCGCCTTGGCGAGCAGATCGACGTTGGTCACCAGCAGGTCGTCTCCAACGATCTGGACTCCAGAGCCCATCTGGCTGGTCATCGCCTGCCATCCGTCCCAATCTGCCTCATCCAGACCGTCCTCGACCGATACGATCGGGTAGTCCCGCACCAACGCTGCGAGGTGGTCGATCATCTCACCGGATGTGAGCGAAGCACCGGACAGCTCATATCTTCCATCGCTGTAGATCTCGGACGCAGCCACGTCGATCGCGAACGATACGTCCTCACCCACGACGTACCCGGCGGCTTGGATCGCCTCAGAGAGAACATCGAGTACTTCCCTGTCGCCGGGGAGGTCGGGGGCGAACCCGCCCTCATCACCGACATTCGTGCTGAGGCCCATGCTGGAGAGCACGTTTTTGAGCGAGTGGTAGACCTCGACGCCGGCTCGTAACGCCTCGCGATATGACCCCAGCCCACCGGGCACGATCATGAACTCCTGCGTATCGATCGAGTTCGCTGCATGGGCGCCACCGTTGACCACGTTGAAACACGGTGTCGGCAACGTGCGTGCGGCCGTTCCCCCGAGGTACCTGTAGAGAGGAAGGCCAACACCCGAGGCAGCGGCGCGTGCTGCTGCGAGCGAAACCGACAGGATCGCGTTGGCCCCGAGGTGATTCTTGTTAGGCGTGCCGTCGAGGTCGATCATCGCCTGGTCGATGGCTTCCTGACGTGTCGCGTCGGCACCGATGAGGGATGGGCCGATCGTGTCGTTGACGTTGGCGACGGCTGTGAGAACGCCTTTGCCGCCGTACCGCGAACCACCGTCGCGTAGTTCGACGGCCTCGAGAGCACCGGTCGACGCTCCCGAGGGGACGATCGCCCTCCCGAACCCGCCGCCGGCGAGGGTGACCTCGGCTTCGATGGTGGGATTACCTCGCGAGTCGAGCACCTCTCGTGCGTGAATGGAAGAGATCTGGGTGGACGATTGTGACATGGTGCTCCGAGGGTAGACCGTTGATGGCGTTCCTTGATGCTTTAGGAACAGATGCCAGCTCACAGCTCACAGCCGACAGCCAGAATCTGGTGTCTGGGCTATCTACGATCTTCCTTCTTGCCGTTGGCTACTTCCCCCTCTGTCTCGTTCCTCGACATCTCCCCCAACAAGTTGGGGGAGAGCAAGAACCAGGCTCTTCCCTCCCTCGGACGAAGTCCGGGGGAGGTGGCCGAGCGCAGCGAGGTCGGAGGGGGCCGCAAAGGGCACACGCCTGCCAACCGCTCGAACGGAGGACAGAGAGCTACCGATCCCTATACGCGCATCTTCTACGCACCCGTCGGTCTACGGTCGACGCTCTTGGCTTCTTCCCATGCGTGTTCGAGTTGTTCGGGGGATGCATCTCGCATCGACAGCGACTGCGCTGCGAAGGATTCCTCCATGAGGCGGAAACGTGATCGGAACCGCTCGACGGAACCGCGGAGGGCGACTTCGGGGTCGACGTTGCAGTGTCTGGCGAGGTTCACAGCGGTGAAGAGCACATCGCCCACCTCATGGAGCACAGCCTCATCGTCGGTCCCTGCGGCGACGAGTTCATCGATCTCACCGCGCAACACCGATATGACATCGCCACGGTCCTGCCAATCGAACCCGACGCTTCGCGCCCGCTTCTGCACTTTGAGCGATCGGGCGATTCCAGGCATGGCGGTCGGGACATCGTCCATCAGCGACTGCCTGCCCTTTTCAACCTGCTTGATCTCCTCCCAGTTCGCAAGAACCTCCTCAGCGCCAGAGACCGAAACATCGCCGAACACATGAGGATGGCGGGCAACGAGTTTCCGCCGGATGCCTTCAGCGACCTCATCGATGTCGAACGCACCGGCCTCCCAGGCCATGGTCGCATGGAAGATCACCTGGAGGAGAAGGTCCCCGAGTTCCTCCTCAACTTCTGCATAGGCACCGAAGTCGGGGGCACCACCCGGTGCGTCTTGGGGAAGGGTGCTGATCGCGTCGATGGTCTCGTACGCCTCCTCGAGCAGATGGGTCACGAGCGTGTGGTGCGTCTGCTTGCGATCCCACGGGCACTGTGATCGCAGTACACGGTTGATAGCCACGAGGCCGTAGAGGCCGCTCGACGTCGCAGGCACGAACACCGAGGTGCGTGGACCGCCTTCGTAGCGAGCTAGTTGTGACACTGCCATGGACAGCACGGCCTCATCCTCGTCGCCGAGACGATCGAGGACGGTCACTTCGACGTCGGGCGCCACGGTCCGTGTCAGCGCCAGCGAGACGTCCGTGGCCCTCAGCGCGGAATCGACCTGGGTGATGAAGGTTGGTAGATGGAGAGGCAGCGGGTCGGGGAGATCACGTGCGTCGAGTATCTGAGCGCCATCCGTGATCGGGTCGACGCCGACTGCAATGTACGCAAGGTCGAGAAACGAGAGGCCAGGCACGACCGTCACGGCGATCCCAGCATCGGCTGCACGTCTTCTGATCATCGGGACCGCACGCTCCCCAACGATCGCGCTCCCCGGCACGGCGTACACGACGGGACCACCCGCGGCAGCGTCGATGACTCTGGCCGCGATGGCTGTGTAGACCTCGTCGAACTCGCCGAACGAGTCGTACAGGTCGTCGCAGGTGACAACATCACGGCGCTCGGCAAGTGACTCAGCCGATGGGTGTCTCAGCGTTCGGACGATGACCGTGGCCCGTTCGTCGTCGAGCAGCGCTGCGACGTCAGACCCGACATGGGAGATGCCGGCAGGCCCGAGGCCGACGATGGTGATGGTCATGTCAGGGAGATGGCGGTGGGGCGAGGATCCCGTCAACAGGGGAATACCACATGCCGATCTGAGATCTGACCTCGATGTCTGCCGACTCGAGCGAGGCGTTGAGCCACCCGATCCACGCCGCATCGATCAAAGAGGACGGGAC
>CAYUJA010000054.1:0-9978 GCA_964444875.1 uncultured Acidimicrobiaceae bacterium
CACAGTTCACAGTTCACAGTTCACAGTTCACAGTTCACAGTTCACAGTTCACAGTCGGACGACGGAAAACGGAAAACGGAGAACTACCTATTACTCCAGGTCCCAGTACTGCGAGGCGATCTCGACGGCCAGGTCGACGAGGCGTTCCGCCGAGCCAGGGGACATCGCCGGCCACGCGATATCTGGCTCAGGGGCGAGAAACCCACGGACCGTTGCCACAGACGCTGTCGCGAGTGCGGTGAGGTCGTATCCGCCTTCGAGGAATGAAACGATCCGGTTCGCCGGCACGATGGCTGCGAGTGCGCTCGCCATCATCTGATACGCATCGGTCTCGACGTCGAGACCTCCGAGCGGGTCCCGGACATGGGCGTCGTAGCCGGCGCTCACGAGGATCCAATCAGGGGAGAACTGGCTTACCACAGGCAGGACCACGCGCGAGAAGGCGGCGAGGTAGTCACCCGACGTCGTACCGGACGGAAGCGCCACATTCACCGTTGCACCTTCGCCCCTGGCACCTCCGGCCTCGGCGATCCACCCTGTACCCGGATAGAAAGGGAACTCGTGCAGAGAGACATAGAGCATGTCTGGGTCGGACCAGAACGAGTGCTGTGTGCCGTTTCCGTGGTGTACGTCCCAATCGACGATCGCCACTTTCTGCCCCTGATCCATCAGATATCGAGCAGTGACCGCGACGTTGTTGAACAGGCAGAAACCCATCGCCTGGTGGCGCTCTGCATGGTGGCCCGGTGGCCTCACAACGACGAAGGCCGTGTCACCCGTACCGCCCGCAAGGGTGTCGACGGCACCGATCCCTGCACCGGCAGCATGCATCGCCGCCTCCCAAGAATCGGGCACCACGAACGTGTCTTGATCGATCTTCCCCCCGCCTTCGATGCAGAACCGGTGGATATCATCGATGTAATCCGCGTCGTGGATTCGTTCCAGGACGGGCCGCTGTACACGTGGTGCCTCGAGTTCCACGATGTCTGGCACTCCTTGACGGAGTCCGGCGAGCGTGGAAACAAGCCGATCGCTGCGTTCCGGGTGCCCCTCAGGTGCGGTGTGGGAGAGGCCGAGGTCGTGGGTGACGAGCAGTAGTGACATACACAGATTGTCGCATGGACTGAGCACCTCTCAACTCGTTGTACATTATGAGAGGATGAAATGGATCTTCAGGAGAGACCATGGCGCTAGCAGATACGCCACATCGGGTATTTCAAAAGGGAAGTTGGCCAGGGTCAGTGTCACTTCGCAGAGGTTGGGCGCGTGCTGAAGCGCGACCATGGAACGACACGTCGGACGATGCAACACTCCGACTGATCCGTGGGGGGTCGAATTTCATCGAGGCCTGCGTGAACAGACTCCACTCGCTAGGCGCACCTGCCGTGATGTCCTCTCCTCTCGCCCAATCCGCCCGTAGGCCGTGGGAGGCAGCAGGTTTCGCACCCTTCATCGACCTCACGTTGATGCGTCTGGACCTGATACCACCGGTCTCGCCTCCACAACACCTCGTGATCCGCCAGGACAGCTACGACCTCGACCAGATGCTTGTGGTCGACGCCGCCGCTTTCGAGCCGTTCTGGCGCTTCAGCAAGGACGCACTGATCGAATCGTTCCAGGCGACGTCACGATCGAGCGTGTTCGTCATACGCGATGGCGACCTCGGCATCACCGGATACGCGATCGTCGGGTATGGACACGCTATCTCGTACCTCCAGAGGGTCGCCGTCGATCCACAATGGCAGGGAGTGGGCATGGGAAGGAGCCTCATCCGCGCTGTCGCGCGAAGCGCCCGTAGACACGGCTCCAAAGCCCTCCTGTTGAACACGCAACTGGACAACACATCAGCCGCAAGTTTGTACGAGGGCGAGGGATACCTCCCTCTTCCTGAGTCGCTTGCAGTTCTCAAGGCTGAATAGCCATGCCTCCACGACTGCCAGATCGCTACCGACTGAACATACGCCTCGGTAGTGACGGCGACATCGAGGAATGGCTCGCAAAAGACGATTCACTCGACAGACCCGTCCTCATCAGGTACCTCGCCCCAGAATCCAACGAAGCTCGCCATCAAGAGTTCCTCTCCGCGGTTCAAGCAGCCGCCGGACTCACCGAGATCCATCTCCAGCGGGTGTTCGCCGCAGCAGGAACCTCGGCTTCGGCGTACTCGGTTTCCGAGTGGGACGGCGGCGTGACCATCGAGGACAGGGTCAGGGCAGGAGAAGCTCTTCCCGTCGCAGAGTTCCTGCCGAATGCCTCAGGGCTGTGCCTGGCACTCGCCCGATTCCATGCAACGGGTGGAGTCCATGGGGCGATCGACACGACAGCGGTCCACTATTCGGCCGCACACCCTGTGAAGCTCGGGGCCTTCGGGCGCACGCCGCGCTGGACCGACCAGGCTGAAGACACGAAGGCGCTTGCTGAGGTCTTGCGGGCAGCCATCACGGGGACCCATGACTCATCTGTCATGCCTTCAACGGTCATCACGGGTTTGCATCCTGACGTCGACGTAGCGCTGACCGATGGGATCAACGGCACGCTCGACGCTGCTTCGCTCGCCTATTCACTCGCCTCGACGATCTATGTGCCTCCCGAAGAACCAGAACCTCTCCGGCCGTGGAAGAGCCTCGCCCTGTTCGCAGCCATCGTGGTCCTCATCGCCGGACTCGCAGCGATCGGCCTGGCCGCCGACTTCGACCCTGATTCGCCGTTCCTCTATCCGGTTGCCGGAGAACCATCGACACCAACCATCACCTCTCCACCGATCGTGCCCGAACCGGAGGAATCCGACTCGCTCGCCGCGACAGCGTCTGTGTACGACCCTCTCGGCGATGGAACAGAGAGTGATGACGCTGTTGGGAACGCCACCGATGCGAACCGCTCGAGTGCATGGTCCACGGAAGCCTATTCTCGGCCGATCAAGGACATCAAAGACGGTGTGGGCCTCATCCTCGACGTTGACGGCACACCTGGTGCTGTCTATCTCTCTGGGACTGCAGGGACGACCTTCCTCATCGGCTGGTCCGCCACGATCCCCGAAGGGCCCGACCATTGGGAGCACATCGGCCGCGGGACCCTCCAGGAGGCTGAGGTCAGGTTGCAGTTACCTGTGCGCGGCGGTGGTGTCTGGCGGCTGTGGCTGACGGACCTGCCCGAACAGCCAGACGGCTCGTATCGCAGCGAGATCACGAACATCCAGTTCACGTCCTGACACCCCTCGAGCCGTGAGATTCCCTACGCTCATGCCTACATGACCGACAGAGCAGACCTAGACATAGAGCTGATCGACCGCTATCTGCGTGGCGATATCGAGGCGTTCAACGAACTCATGGAAGCTCATGAAGACAGGGTGTTCGCCGTGAGCCTCCGGATGTTGCGCGACAGGGAAGCAGCTCTCGATGCGACACAGGACACGTTCTTGACGGTGTTTCGCAAGGTCGACAGGTACAAGGCGACCGCTGCGTTCTCCACATGGCTGTACAGGGTGGCGGTGAACACCTGCTACGACCATCTCCGGAGACAGAAGCGAAAACGAGCAGACCGTCTCCCCGAAACTCACGATATCGCTGACCCGGCCTCTGCGGATGCGTTCAACGCCGTCGACGTGCGGCCCCAGATCGAAGAAGCACTCGACGCCCTGAGCCCTGAATTCAAGGCAACCATCGTGCTCGTCGACCTCCAGGGCATGTCGATTGACCAGGCGAGCGATACCCTGGAGGTTCCGACGGGCACCATCAAGAGCCGCCTCTTTCGCGCACGAAGACAACTTTCTCAAAGTCTCGGGAACCTCAGACCCCCGAACGAGCATCGTATTGAGGACAGTGGAGAAACATGAACGAAACCGACCTCGACATCGTCCTGGCAATCGCCGATGGACGGCTGGCGGGCCAACCGAAACAGGACGCACTCGAACGCATCGCTGCGAACCCTGAACTCGGTGAGGCCCTGCAGGCCCAGCTAGCCGCACTCGACTCACTCGAGACGATCACTCCAGCATCTATGACCGCGTCCGAACGCGCCACACTTCACTCGAACCTCATCGAACAGTTGAACCTCCAACCAGCGGTGCCGGTCCCCGTGCCCAAGCAACAGCGGAGACCGTGGTGGCAGCCCGTACTGGGCCTCGCATCGGCAGCCGCCCTTGTTGTCGCGATCGTTGTCGTTCCTGGACTGTTCAGCGGGAGTGATGACAGCGGCGCTGACATCGTCGCTGTAGCTCCCGAGTCGGCGTCCCTCGATGAATCCAGCGGAGGCTCTTCTGGTGCTGAATCAGCTCTCGGCGATGGCTCAGACGTCACGATCCCTGAGGTGGCCCAAGAAGATGTCATCGAGTTCTTCGCCGATGCCGGCGATGAGGCGCCTGAACCCGCCCCGGACGACATACTCGAGGACGCAACAGACACAGTCGGTGACGCCGCCGAGGAGTTCACCATCTCTACACCGATGGCCAACCTGCCTCAGGTGACCATCGTCCAGGCAGAGCTCGCAACGTGCCTGACCACCCTCGGGGATAAGTTGCCACAAGGACCGTTGGTCCCGGTCGCAGCCACTATGACGAACGACGAACTCGTTGTGCACCTCGGCATAGAAACCGCCGACGGTGTCGAGTATGCGGTCAGTATCGTCCTCGCATCCTGCACTATCACGACTCCTGGCCCCTGAGTGGACGCCGACGACGAAGAGACGGCTGATCTGGCACTTCGGACTGGCACTGTGGGAATGAGCGGGTTGGCGAGAACAGGGAAGACTACAAGCAGTAGTACGTCCTACGTATCACTGGGTACGACACCGAATCAAGGGGCAGAGACCCGCTTCTCGAGGTTCGTGAGTGATGCTTTGAGTTTCTCGAGGTGCTCGCGTAGAACCCAAGCGCAATCCCCATCTACAAGACCTCCGTGTCGTAGTACGTACTACCTGATTCGTACTACGTACTACCTGATTCGTACTACGTACTACGTGATTCGTACTACGTATCTCGCCACACCCCGTTCAAATCCGAAGAACGGCTAATCTGTTGAGCCATGGCTGACTCAAACCCACCACTGTCCGCACGCGTAGCCGATCTCCTCGAGACGATCGCGACGCGTATCCGCGAGATGAGTGTCGACAAAGCTGCCACAGGCATCACCTCGGCAGCCATAGGGGTCATCGCCCTGTTCGCAGGGCTCATGGCGACCTTCTGGCTACTCGTCGGAATATTCCGCATCCTCGGGACGCTGATGGGTGTGGAAACCGCGTATGCAGTGGTCGGCCTCATCCTCATTCTGGCTGGAGCCTTGGTCTGGTCGCGGCGATACCCACAAGACCGCGCACGCGATCGCACATCCCAACAGGAGTGATCATGGCCGAACAGGTCCTCATCATCGGCTCCGGGCCAGCAGGGCTCACAGCCGCAATCTACGCAGCACGAGCGGGACTCGAACCTCTCATGATCGAGGGGATGGAACGCGGTGGCCAGTTGATGATCACCACCGACGTGGAGAACTTCCCCGGATTCCCTGATGGGGTCATGGGCCCGGATCTCATGGACCAGATGCGCAAACAGGCGGAGCGCTTTGGAACCCGTATCGTGAGTTCCGACGTGACCAAGGTGGACTTCTCGCAGCGACCTCACAAGGTGTGGGTTGGGCAGGATCTCTACGAGGCTGAGGCCATCATCATCTCGACCGGCGCTTCCGCCCGTTGGCTGGGGGTTCCCGGAGAAACGCAATTTCGCGGACTCGGGGTCTCCGCCTGTGCGACCTGTGACGGGTTCTTCTTCCGCGACAAGGAACTGATCGTCGTCGGTGGAGGCGACACCGCCATGGAAGAAGCGCTCTTCCTCACGAAGTTCGCATCGAAGCTCACCGTGGTCCACCGCAGAGATGAGTTCCGGGCCTCAACGATCATGGCCGAACGTGTTGTCAACCACCCCAAGATCGATGTTGCGTGGAACTCAACGCTCGAGGAGGTCATCGGTGGAGACTATGTGACGGGTGCCGTGTTGAAGGACACGGTGACCGGAGAAACGCACGAGATGCCGATCGACGGTGTGTTCGTTGCCATCGGCCACTCGCCGAACACGAAGGTCTTCGACAGCTACATCGAACTCGACGATGCTGGTTACATCGTGACCGCACCTGGCAAGACAGAAACCTCTGTCGAAGGCGTCTACGCCGCCGGAGACGTGGCCGACTCGGTGTATCGACAGGCGATCACCGCTGCAGGTATCGGCTGCCAGGCAGCCCTCGACTCTGAACGCTGGCTCGAGGCATAGTTACTCAAGGAATCAGTACCCGGTTCTCATCGTTGACATGAGGACCTCGAGAGGAGACAACATGGGTCAGAACACGACCACAGCGACGGATGCAGACTTTGCGTCGATCATCGCATCTGACATCCCAACACTGGTGGACTTCTGGGCAGAATGGTGCGGACCGTGCAAGATGATGGACGTACCCCTCGATGAGTTGGCCGCCGAGAACGACGGGAAACTCACCGTTGCCAAGCTCAACGTCGACCAGAACCCCACAACGATGACTGCGTACTCCGTTATGAGTATCCCGACACTCATCGTGTTCCAGAGCGGTGAGGAGAAACGCCGGTTCGTCGGTGCTCGCAGCAAGGGCCAGATGCAGGCCGAACTCGCTGACTACTTGAATTAGCGCACAAACCTGGGACGATTCACCTCGTGAGGCTATTTCACCAGGGCGACCGTGGAGAGCCGGTCCGTGATATCCAGACCAGGCTCACAGCGCTCGGATACGCCACCGACGGCGATGATCCCGGCGTCTTCGGTGAGTCCACACAACGAGCTGTCTCCACGTTCCAGCGCAGTCGCGGACTCCCTGTCGATGGCATAGTCGGCCCAGACTCATGGCGTTCGCTCGTCGACGCAGGGTACCAACTCGGTGAACGGCTTCTCTACCACAGGGTCCCGATGATGCGCGGGGACGACATCGCTGAACTTCAAGCCCGCCTGAACTCTCTGGGATTCGATGCCGACAAGGTCGACGGGATCTTCGGCCCTGCAACGTTGCAGGGTCTGTTGGATTTCCAGCACAACAGAGGTCTTGCGGAAGACGGGATCGCAGGAGAACTCGTCGCGACGGAACTCCGCCTGATCGGCGGTAATTCCCATAAACTGGGAAGAGAGGCCGTCAGGGAGCGACAGTGGCTCCAATCCCTCCCTGATTCGATCGCCGGGCAGACGATCTACATCGACCCCGGCTGCCACACAGAGGAAGAGGCCGGTGCGACGTGGGATACCGCCCTGGCGGCGAGCACGAACATGCGTCTCGCCGGTGGACAGCCGATAGTCAGCAGGAGCATCGACACCAGGCCCGACCCGATCGTCCGCGCCCAGAGAGCGAACCGACTCAACGTGGACATCGTCGTCGGCTTCTTCGTCCCGCTCGATGGCGACGAAGCGGTGTGTTATTTCCGTTCCGAACACAGCCGTTCTGAAGCCGGGATGGCGATCGCCACAGCCGTCGCAGAGAGGCTCCACCTCCCCACGGCGGGCCGCACCATGCCGTTGCTCAAGAACACGAGATCACCGGCGATCGTCGTATCAGTCACAGACATGGATCACTCGGTCGGTGCCCGCGTCGCCGACGTCATCGCCTCCCTGTACGCAGAGCGCCTACTCTCTCATCCCGACGGGTCGAACAGATGACGATAGATCCGCTCGAGATCGTCAGATGATGCGTACCTGATCGTGATCTTGCCACCCTTGCCCTTGTAGTCGATCGTGACCTTCGTACCGAGTTTGTCCTGAAGTCGTTCCTCGAGTTCGATGATCGCCGCTGGACGGACCGCACCGTCGCCGCTCCCGACCCCGCTCCCGCGAGCCTGTGTCGAGCGCAGTCTCATCGCTTCCTCGACCCTGCGTACGGTCCACCCCTCAGCGACCGCCCTGCGGGCGATATGGATGGCGTACGCCTCGTCGTCGGTCCCCAGCAGCGCCCTGCCATGTCCTGCAGTCAGGTCTCCGTTGACCAGGAGTTCCTGGATCGGGCCGGGGAGAGCAAGCAGCCGAACCGTGTTCGTCACCGTACTGCGGCTCTTGCCAACCTCTGTGGCAACCTCGTCGTGCTGCATACCAAAATCTTCCATAAGCTGTCGATAGGCAGCCGCTTCCTCGAGCACGGAGAGGTCCCGGCGTTGGAGGTTCTCGACGAGTGCCTCGGTGAGGTTCGTCTTTCCCTCGGCATCGGAGCGCACAAGGGCGGGGATGACCTCTAGGCCGGCGAGTTTCACCGCGCGAAGGCGCCGCTCACCAGCGACGAGAACGTATCTATCTCCTGATCTCCGCACGACGATCGGTTGCAGGAGCCCGACGGATTCGATAGACGCCGCAAGCGACTCTATGGCCTGTTCGTCGAACGCTTCGCGTGGTTGGTCGGGGTTCGGATCGACCTGGTCTACCACGACCTGTTCGAACAATCCGCCCTTGCTGTCCTGTGGGATGAGGGCGTCTAGCCCACGCCCCAAGCCGCTCTTACGTGCTGCCATGGCGTCTCCTGAACTCTCGGGCCAGTTCTCTGTATGCGATCGCTCCTCGTGACATCGGGTCGTATGCCTCGATCGGCTCTCCGTACGATGGTGCCTCCGACAGCCTCACCGTGCGCGGGATCACCGTTTTGTAGGCCGTCTCACCGAAATGCTCCCTCACCTGGCTGACAACATCGCTCGAGAGCGTTGTTCGCCCATCGAACATCGTCAGCACCACACCTTCGATCTCAAGTCGAGGGTTGAGGGATCCCTGGACAAGGCCTATGTTGCGGGTGAGTTGGCTCACACCCTCGAGTGCGTAGTACTCGCATTGGATGGGTATGAGCACCTCGTCTGCCGCAGCGAGACCGTTGATCGTCAACAGACCTAGAGACGGCGGGCAGTCGATCAGTACAAAGTCATAGGCGTCCTTGATCTGCTCCAGCGCTGTCTTGAGCCGTAGTTCCCTCGAGAACATCGATACGAGTTCTATCTCTGCACCAGCGAGTTCGATGGTTGCAGGGACTACATGAAGGTTTTTCACCGATGTCGGTTCGAGCACGTCGTCGATAGGGACGCCCTCCACGAGTATGTCGTACATCGACAGTTCGATCATGCCCCGGTCGATGCCGAGGCCTGAACTGGTGTTGCCCTGGGGATCGAGGTCCAGGATGAGGATCGTGGCCCCCTGGAGCGCAAGACCTGCTCCCAGATTGATCGCGGTCGTCGATTTGCCGACTCCGCCTTTTTGATTGGCGATCGCCACGACGTTCCCATGCGACACTGTCGGTTCCGCTCCTCATTCTCGTTAGTTGTTGTGCATCCTAAGAAGCCAGAACGGCGAGTCAAGGACCCCGTCGTCCTCGCACGACAAGACGAAGGTAATACCATCCGGCGCACTAGGTATGGCAGGTTCGTCCACCTGTCTCGAAACCGCCAGAAGTCCGAGACCACCAGGCTTCAGACACCGGGTAAGTGCCCCCGCGGCCTGGATCACCGGCAATGAGGCCCTGAACACCGCTGCGTCATGAAGTACCGACTCCATAGATACATCGATCGTCCTCACGGTGTAGTTGCCGAGACCGAGGATCCTTGCAGCACGTACCGCGAGATCCGTTCGTTTTTGTGACCTATCGATGAGCGTGAACGATGTCCCTGGTCGGGCGATCGCAAGCGGTATCGACGGCAATCCTACGCCACCACCCACATCGGCTACCGTCTCTGCGTCGCCGGGTAGTCCTCGCAGGAACACAAGCGAATCCGCTATGTGCCGATCGAAGAGTCTGTCGACCTCTCCCCGACCGATTACGCCGGCAGGAACCGCCTCCTCGGCGAGCCACTGCTCGAAACGCACCAGCATCGTCCGCTGGTGCGGGTCCAGCTCGATGTTCAACCACCGCTCGAGTGCGTCAAACGCCTCCGTTCCATGTTCCACGTGGAACATCCTACTACGTCCCCCTTTCAAGGGGGACAAGCGACGAGCCCTGCGAGGAGCGAGGGGGATCC
>CAYUJA010000055.1:0-9974 GCA_964444875.1 uncultured Acidimicrobiaceae bacterium
GTCGGCTGTCATTGGCCGCCCTTCTGGACGTAGTTCTTGACGAACTCTTCAGCGTTCTCTTCGAGCACGCTGTCGATCTCATCGAGCAGATCATCGATCTTGTCCGTGACCTCGTCGCCACGAGCGGTCGGTGTTGCTTCGTCGTGTTCGGCTCTTGTGGAATCTCTGCGTGATGAACGTTCTCTCTCAGTCATTAGTGCCTCCCAGCTTGTGGATGAGGGTCGCTGCATCAGGGCTTGTGTCGAGCAGGCCTTCGACCAGGGTCTTCGTTCCTCGTAGTGGGTCCATCATAGGAACGCGGACCAGGTTGGATTCACCGATGTCGAATACGAGTGAGTCCCAGTTGGCCGCGACCACCGCCTTGCGGTATCTCCGGAGGGATTCGCCGCGGAACCATGCGCGGGTACCTTCGGGCGGGTGGCTGATCGCATGTTCGACCTCGTCGTCGCTGAAGAGGCGCTGCATGCGGCCGGCCCGTACGAGGCGGTGGAAGATGCCGCGTTCGGGATCGATGTCGTGGAACTGGAGGTCGGCGAGAGCGAGTTTGGGATCGCTCCATGCAAGCCCGTCCCGTTCGCGGTAGGCATCGAAGATCTGGAGTTTGGCTGCCCAGTCGAGTCTGTCCGCGACTTTGTCGTACCCGTGCTCGAGGTCTGTGAGCAGGCTCTCCCATTCAGCCAGGACGTGTTTGTACGCCGGTGAGATGTCGGCTGTGGCGGCGTAGTCTGTGGCCAACCCGAGGTACCTCCATTGCAGTTCGATGGCAGTGGCATACGTGCCGTCGCGTAGTTCGAGGCCTTGGGAGAACGTCAGGTCCCTGCTGACTGTCCTGACTGCGGGGACCGGAGCACGGAGTCTGATCGGATCGCCGATCGCACCTTCTTCGAGTGCCATGAGCAGTAGCGACGTCGACCCGACCTTCACGAACGTCTGGACCTCACAAAGCGTGGCATCTCCGAAGATCACGTGCAATCTTCGGTAGAGGGCAGGATCAGCGTGCGGTTCGTCCCTCGTGTTGATGATCGGGCGCTTGAGCGTCGTCTCGAGGCCGATCTCTTCTTCGAAGAAGTCTGCGCGCTGGGTTATCTGGAAGTCGATCGCGTCCCGCCCGTGTTCGGCGCCGAGCTTTCCCGACCCCGTGAGGATCTGCCTTGACACGAGAAAGGCGGTGAGATGGTGGACGATGTCGCTGAAAGGCACGGAGCGGTCGACGAGGTAGTTCTCGTGCGCCCCGTAGGAATTGCCCTTCCCATCCGAGTTGTTCTTGTGGAGAACGATCCTCTGGCTGTGTCCGACGAGACGTGACGCCGCCACACCTGCTCGGTGCATCACGACTTCCCCCGCCTTGTCGTAGAGTGCTGCCGAGAGAGGGTCGGCACACTCGGGAGATGAGTACTCGGGGTGAGCGTGGTCGACGTAGAGCCGTGCCCCGTTGTCGAGAACCGCGTTGACGAGGCCTGAATCGGTTTCGTCTATCGGCACCTCACCGAGGGAGAACCCCCGGGCATCGCGGCCAGGGCTCTCATCGACGTACGACCATCGGACCCTGTCTGCACCTCCGCCGTAGCCGTTCACGACCAGGGCAGATGCTGTGACGGGGTTGAAGGCATCGTCGTTCGTGATCGTGATGCCGTATTCGACCTCTGTGCCGATGACCCTGGTGCGCATCAGCTGTTAGAGATACTGGCCGGGTGAGATCGCTTCGATCGCGCGCTGGTCGCCGTCGCCGTCGATCAGTGTGCGGACATACACGATGCGTTCACCCTTCTTCCCTGAGATGCGGGCCCAATCGTCCGGGTTCGTCGTGTTCGGTAGATCCTCTTGCTCACGGAACTCCTGGAGTACCGCAGCGGTGAAATCCTCGATCTGCAGCCCGGAAGATTCACCTGCGATCTCCCGCTTGATCGCATCTTTTTTCGCCCGTCTCACGATGTTCTCGATCATCGCCCCAGACGCGAAGTCCTTGAAGAAGAGTTCCTCCCTGTCGCCGTTGGCGTAGGTGACTTCGAGGAACCTGTTCTCAGCCCCCGTTGCGTACATCGCACCAACTGCTGCGTCGATAGCCGCCGTCCTGAACTCCTCAACACCGCCGTGCTCTTCGACCTGGGTGCTGTCAAGGGGAAGGTCGGACCGCACATAGATCTCGAAGATCTTGCGAGCAGACTCCTCGCTTGGTCGTTCGATCTTGATCTTGACATCGAGACGCCCCGGTCGAAGGATCGCCGGATCGATGAGGTCCTCACGGTTGGATGCCCCGATGACGATCACGTTCTTGAGCGACTCGACGCCATCGAGTTCGCTCAGCAACTGGGGGACGATCGTCGACTCGACGTCAGACGACACACCGGTCCCCCGTGTGCGGAAGAGCGAGTCCATCTCGTCGAAGAAGACGATCACGGGCACACCCTCGTCGGATTTCTCCTTCGCACGCTGGAAGATGAGGCGGATCTGTCGTTCGGTTTCCCCGACGTACTTGTTGAGGAGTTCGGGACCCTTGATGTTGAGGAAGTACGATCGGTCCTCGCCGGTGTCGCTTCTCTCCCCTACCGCGACTGCAAGTGAACGAGCAACGGCCTTTGCGATCAGCGTCTTGCCGCATCCCGGTGGCCCGTAGAGGAGCACACCCTTGGGGGCTGCGAGGTCGTATGCCGCGAAATGGTCCCTGTGGGTGTACGGGAGTTCGACGGCGTCGCGGATGATCTCGATCTGCTCGGCAAGGCCGCCTATGTCCTCGTAGGTGATGTCTGGAACTTCCTCGAGGACCAGTTCCTGGACCTCGGGCCTGGCGAGTTTCTCGAGAACCAGTCCCGTCCTCCCATCGAGACGGACATGGTCTCCTGCACGAAGATACGTATCGGAAACGGGCGCACCGAGTGTTGCGACACGCTCTTCATCGCCACGAGTGAGCACGACGATCCGCCCGTCACCCATCGTCTCTTTGACAGTGGCCACCTCACCGGTCGGCTCGAACGTCCTCGTGTCGACGATATTGAACGCCTCATTGAGGATCACCTCCTGGCCGCGGACGAGTTCTTTCACCTCGACGGTGGGTTCTGCGGCAACCCGGAGCTTTCTGCCGGACGATGAGATGTCGACGGTCGCGTCGCTGTTGACCTGGAGCACGGTCCCGAACGCGTTCGGAGGGGCGGTCAACTTCTCGACTTCATCACGCAGGAGGGCCAGTTGTTCTCGTGTTTCGGCGAGCGCGGTAGACAGCTTGTCGTTCTGGCCTGTTGCGGTTGCGAGTTGGTGGCGTGCCTGGACGAGCCGCTCTTCGAGCAGGCGTATCCGACGGGGTGCGTCCTGGAGGCGTCTGCGCAGGACTGCTGTTTCCTCTTCGAGCAACCTGACGGTCGCTTGGAGTTCTTGCTTCTGGCTGTCAGTCATCTCAACCTCCGGTGCCACGCACGTGGGTGCCTACCCCTATCGAGTGTAGAGCGGTTCACCAGATTGCGAGACAGATACCCGAACAGATGCCAGATGCCAGATGCCAGACTTTCGAATCTGGTATCTGGCATCTGAACTCTTGATTCTTGCGTCCGCTCTAGGGCTCTATGTAGATGCACTCTCCAGGGCACTCTTCGGCGGATTCCACGACGAGATCCATCTGCTCATCGACGAAACCAGCGAGACCTTTGTCTCCCTCATCGTTGCCTTCGGCGGCCGCGTAGATCGTCTCGCCTTCACGAACGTAGGCGAGCCCATCATCGAGAAGCACGAACACATCAGGGGCGATCTCTTCGCAGAGTCCGTCGCCCGTACAGAGATCTTGATCGATCCAGACCTTCATCCTCGTTCCTTCGTTGGGAATGCTTCAGGAAGCGTAGTCACGGTCGCGGAGAAAATCGCCGTTGGGATTCAGATGGCAGAACACAGAACACAGAACAGAAGCTGTCGGCTGTCGGCTGTTGGCTGTTGTCAGCTGTCGGCTGTCGGTAGCTTGGCTCTTCTCAGCCTCTTGCGCGCGATCGTGATGAACCCCGTGTGGCCGATCATGCGATGGTCGGGACGCACGGACCGCCCGTCGATCGTCCATGAGCGCATGAGTACTTCGAACGTGTCGATCTCTGTGAACGTCCTGGCGTCATCGAGTGCTTCACGCAGCGTCTGGACCTGGGGAACCGTCGGCAGGTAACTCGCAAAGACCCCGCCTCCTTTGAGGTGCTCTGCGGCCGGGCCGACGGAGTGCCAGGGTTCAGGCAGGTCGAGCACGACGCGGTCGGGTTGGACGGCTGCTATGACAGGTTCCACGTCCCCTATACGCAGATCGATGTTGTCTGGCATGCCCCCGGCGAACGCTTCGATGAGGCGCCTGGCGTGTGTTGCGTGGTCCTGCCTGCGCTCGACGCTGACGACTCTGCCCTGTGTCCCGACCGCTCGTGACAACGCAAGCGTGAGTCCCCCTGACCCCGTCCCTGCTTCGACGACGGTGCATCCGGGCGCGATGTCGGCCCATGTGATGAGTGGTCCCGTGTCTTTGGGGTACATCACGGCCGCACCGCGCCCCATACGCAGGATGTAGTCGGCGAGTCTGGGCCTGAGCGCTACGAACGGCGTGCCACGGTTGGTAGGGATCAGGGATCCTTCAGGCTGATCGATGATGTCGTCGTGGCGGATGAAACCCTTGTCGGACTGGAATGTCGTTCCGCTCGACAACGTGACAAGATATTGCTTGCCGCGTATGTCGTTGAGCAGGCACACGTCACCGTCGTGCAACGGATCGCCCGTCGACATCAGGTCAGGGTCGGTAACAACGTCGCAGCGAAGGTCAGGACCATCGTGGCGACGATCACCCAGATGACGATCTTGATGAACTTGTCGTTCTTGCGTGCCATCAGGTTCGCACGATCACTTCATTCGGTGGAGAGGTACCGCGGTAGACGCGAATCCGCGTCGCCTCACCTGGACTGACGTTGTGTACATACACCGGCGATCTGCGAGATTTCTGCGACCGGCGCAACAGCATGCCTGCCGCCATCAATCCCACACCAACAGCGGTCTGTGAGGCCGGTCTCGTCGCTCCGGCGGTCGCGGCATACCAGCCGATTCGTACGAGCGGGTGAAAGCGTCTCCACCACATCCGTCTCAGTGTGTAGGAAACAGGAACGCTCACAGAGTGAAGACCTCGACCCTGATTCGGTTGCGACGGGAGCGCCAGACGGACAACGCCACCAAACCGACCACAACCGCTCCGACGATCACACCGATCAGCACGGCGTTGGAGCGTGCCTCTTGTTCGACGTCCGTGACGACGCCCTCGATCTCTCGGAGTTTCGCTTCAAGATCAGCTTTGTCGACGGTCATCCGTCAGCTCCCTTTTCTTGTTCGGCGTGAGCTTCGTTGTGAGGTGCGATCGTGACAGCAGGCGTGGCCTTGGCGTCTTGTACGCCGCGGTCGGGAGCCAGCTTCACGAGTATCGCGATCACAGCGACGAGCAGGAAGGCGAAGATGAGATAGGACACAGCCTCCCAATACGGACTGCTTGGAAGGGCGTCGTAGAGCGCTCGCAGCCCTGCCACAGCGAGGAGCACGATCGCCGTGCCCCACAGAGCCGCAGCTCCCAGCGAGAAACCTGCGAAGTGTCCGAGCTTCTTGGCAGGCTCGACGGTTTCCTGGAGTAGATACGCCTTTGCGAGTTCGTAGAACTCCCTGACGAGTCTTGGTATGTCCTGGATCTCTGCCATGTTCCTCGTTCCGTTCACAACAGGATACCGCGGCCGCAGACGCTTTGGTGGCACTTCGGAAATGAGCGGGATCGGCGAGAATCATGCAGTCTACAGGCAGTAGTACGAAGTACGTATCATGTAGTACGACCCCGGATCAGGTGGGTGACATCTGCCGTTCGAGGTTCGTAAGTGACGCGTCGCGTTTCCTGAGGTGCTTGGTGAGAACCCGGACGGTTCGCAGGCTCGTCGGCCATCTCTCTCCGCCAAGGCTGTTTGGGCTTCACGGTTGCACGCTTGGGCGTATTCGACGCGAACGAGTCGTGCATTGGTACACGGATGCGCCATGCAATCAACCGTTACACGACCTCCGAGTCGTACTACGTGCTACGTGATTCGTAATACGTGATTCGTACTACGTGATTCGCCACACCCCGCTCACATCCGAAGAACCGCTTTGGGCGTCATGCGCACACACCGCCCGAGAGCTGTACCGTTGCCCCATGTTGGCTGCTCTCTATCAACGGATAGGCGAATCGGATTGCGAGACACTCGGCGACGGGTTCTTCGCCCAGCCGATCAACACTCTGTCGAGCGCCACCTTCTCCGTTGTCGGTGTCGTGATCATCTGGTGGGCGACGCGCGCCGAGGGCACCGAGCGTGTCGTGCGTCTCGTGTTCGGGGTCCTGATGGTGCTCACAGGCGTAGGGAGCGTGATGTTCCACGGAACACAGGGTCCAGGAAGCCAGTTCGGACACGATGTCGCCTTCCTCGTGACCGTCTGGTTCGTGGCGAGCGTGAATGTCGCCCAGACCTATCGGTGGAAGCCGGCAGTCGGGTGGATGGCGTTCGCCGTTGGAGCCCTCGTCCTGGCTGTGACCCTCGTGGTATCGCCAGGTGTGACGAATGTCCTGATGGTCGCCACGGTCGTGTCTCTCGTGGTCTCAGATATCGCACTCCACCGTAGAGGAACGATGAGGACGTGGTGGTACGTAGCGAGCCTGGTGGCGATCGTGATCGCTGTGGTGATGTTCCTGCTCGGCCGAACCGGTGCACCTCTGTGCGATCCGGACTCCCTGTTCCAGGGCCACGGTATCTGGCACGTGCTCGCAGCGGTCGCACTGGGAACCTACTTCGTCGCAACGAGCGAGATACGGACCACCGAGAGTGAGAGGACACGGACATGAGACCGCCCACCTACTCGGATATCGTCCAAGCGGCTGAACGCATCGGCCCCTACGTTCACCGTACACCCGTGTTCACGAGCCAGTACTTCGACCGGCTCGTTGGTGCCGAGATCTCCTTCAAGGCCGAGAACCTCCAGAAGATCGGTGCTTTCAAGGCGAGAGGTGCGACCAACGCGGTGCTGTCACTTTCGAACGATGACGCCCGGCGTGGAATCGTCACCCACTCATCGGGTAACCATGGCCAGGCCGTCGCTTACGCGGCAGGGATCCGTTCGATCCCTGCCGTCGTCGTCATGCCGCACCATGCCCCGCGTGTCAAGGTCGATGCTGTTGAGGGATACGGCGCGCAGATCGTGTTCTGTGAACAGGCCGACAGAGAATCTACCGTTCGCGCCATTCAGGACGAGACCGGCGCTGTCGTCGTCCATCCGTTCGACGACCCCGATGTCATCGCGGGACAGGGCACAGCGTCGATGGAGTTCGTCGAACAGGTCGATGGCCTCGACGTCCTTGTCGCACCGATCGGAGGCGGAGGCCTGCTCTCAGGGGCGTCCCTTGTCGGTGAGCACCACGGCATCGACGTGGTTGGCGCCGAACCCGAGATCGTGGACGATTCCTTCCGCTCGCTTCGAGATGGAGTCAGATACGGCCCGACAGGGCAGTTGAGTGTCGGTGATGGCCTGCTCACGGGTATCGGCGAACTCGCTTTCGCCATACTGGTTGCAGCATCGCGCCACATCCTCACCGTATCGGAGGATGAGATCCTCGACATGGTGTCCACGTTCGTAACCCGCACGAAGCTGCTGATCGAGCCTTCTGCCGCCACAGCCGTCGCAGCCGTGGTGCGCTACAGGTCCGACTTCGCGGGTAAACGCGTCGGCATCATCCTGTCTGGAGGGAACATGTCCCTCGACCGATTCGGTGGCTCAGGCGATCGTTGACAGGTCCGTGAGCGCCAGTGCAAGGGTGTTGCGGGCCTCGACAAGATTGCGTGATGAGCGGACCTCGCGTTCGCGTGCCTGCATCAGGCTCGCAGAGTCGTGTGCCTGTGCCTCAGCGCTGCGATAGGCGAATCGTGACTCGGCGCGCGCATCGAGCGCGTTGCGCGTGGAATGGAGCGCGTTGACCGTGTTGCGAGCAGACTGGGCGCTGCGCTGATCCGGTGCAGCTGCCTCGAGGGCATACAACGAGTCGCTGGCGGCCGTCATCCGCTCGTTGAGCCTCTGCCAGGTTTCTGCCTTCGATGTACCTGCCGAAGTGCCCACGGCAGTGGCATCGTCGAACTGTGCGTTCCCTCGCCAGACCGCCGTGTCCTCCCCCATTGCATCGTAGAGCCAGCGTGAAGAGGCGTACCCCTCCCTGGCATGTTCCTTCCAACTCTTTGTCAGCGGGGGTGGTGCCACGATCTTTTCCTTGGACCCTCGCGATGCGAACACGACGATGAGGATCAGGATTCCGAGGCCGACGAGGATGAGGATCCACCAGGGGGCGTTCGATCCGTCTGCGCCGTCGGGAACGGTTGTCTCAGTTGGTTGCGAGTCGTCGGGAGCTTGGGTCGTATCGGGAGCTTGCGTGGTTGTCTGCGCCATTGCGGCGAAAGACTGGCTCGCACCGATGGCCGCGAAGAAGATGGTGCTCAAAACCAGCACTATGAGGATGCGCTTCACGATGTTCCTTTCGTGGGAGTTCGGCGTGAGCATAGGCGGACTTGTGGGCGCGACGTATACAATGACGCTCCGATCACTCGAAAGGACATCACATGAGCTTCTGGGATGCCTTCTGGCTTCTCGCCATCTGGGTGCCGTTGATCTTGTTGTGGGGGTTCGCCCTCATCGATCTCTTTCGTTCAGAACACTCGGGGATCGCCAAAGCGCTGTGGGCGGTCACGATCATCTTTCTACCCGTCATCGGCTTGATCCTGTACTTTGGGCTGCGCCCGATTGGCCAGAGTCAGTATGCGGTGACCGAACCAGGACAGACGGGCCCGGACCCCGACACCGCCGACAGCATCGCTCGCCTCCATGACCTCAATCAACGCGGGATCCTCGACGACGCCGAGTTCGCCAAGTACAAGACCTACCTGGTCAGATAGCTGTCAGTTCACAGTTCACAGTTGTCAGTCTGTGGCTTCTGAACTGGTAACTGTGAACTGGTAACTGACAGCTTCCCTCACATCTGTCCTGGGGTCCAGTCCTCGAGCTTGAACACCTTGGCGGTCGACAGGACATCACCGAGCACGTGGTCCGGCATGGAGGCGACGGTCGAGTCGACGGTCGCCTGTGTGGCCGCCGTCGCAACGGGGCTACCTTCGGATAGATCGCATACTTCCTGAGCGCGAGCAGACAGTTCAGCGGTCCCGACCGTGCGAGCCAGATCGATGATGGTCTGTTTGGGCAGGCCGAGCAGTGGACGAAGGATGGGTGTTTCGCTCGCTTTGGACACGGCGACGAGGTGTGGCAGGGTCTGGGACGACACCTGGCCGAGCGCATCACCCGTCACGAGCGCGGAGATGCCTTCGGCGGTGGCGATCTGGCTGGCAGCGTCTGCCATCATCACTTTGAGCGCCACCTGGCGCATACGTGAATCAACGTTTTCCAAGAGTGCATCTTTCACAGGTTGGAACTCGACGAGGTGCACCGTTGGATCCATGCCGTGGCCCCAGGTCCCGACAAGTTCACCTGCAACGGCGAGCGCATGGTCGGATTGGGCACAGTTCAAGGAGAAGTGGACGAAGTCGATGGAACATCCTCGTGACATCAGCATCCATGCAGCCACCACCGAATCGAAGCCTCCGGAGATGAGGCAGAGCACCCTGTCCTGTGTGCCGATGGGAAGCCCTCCCGCACCACGCTCGTGGTCGATGACGATGAACGCCCTGTTGTCGAGAACCGTGACCTCCACCGTTTCTTCCGGGTTCGTCAGGTCAACAGACCTGCCGACGTCGATGAGCTCTGCTCCGATCGCCCTGGCGAGGTCGATCGAGTTCCACGAGTGCGTGCCACGGCGCTTCACACGGGCAGCGAAGGTTCGACCGGCTACACGATCGGCGCTGTAGGTCGCGACCGTGCGCGCGAGATCCTCCATGGTCTCGTACTGAACGTCCACAACGGTGTCGACAGACCCA
>CAYUJA010000056.1:0-9803 GCA_964444875.1 uncultured Acidimicrobiaceae bacterium
GATGGAAACTATCGGGATAGACCTTGGCGGGTCGAAGCTGTACGCCGTGCGTCTCGTGGACGGTGAGGTCGTCGATTCACAGAGGACGGTCGTCGGTCGCTCGGTCGCGACGATAGATGCGATCGCATCTGGGGTGACAGAGATCGCACAGGGTGACGAGTCTGCGATCGGCGTCGGGCTTGCAGGCCTCGTCCGCTCGAATGACGGCATACTGGTGTGGGGTCCGCATCTGTCGGGTACGCACCTGGGCGTCGGCCCAGACATCTCACAACGGTTCGGGGTGCCGGTCGTCATCGACAACGACGCCAACGCAGCCCTGCTTGCAGAGATGCGGCTCGGTGTTGCCATCGGCTATCGCAATGTGCTGCTTGTCACGCTCGGCACAGGCATCGGCGGTGCGATCGCCATCGAAGGCGAGATCTACCGCGGGGGAGGTTTCGCAGGCGAATGGGGCCATGTGCGCGTCGAAGACAGCGGACTCCTGTGTGACTGTGGGAAGCGAGGCTGCTGGGAAACGAGGGCATCGGGGCCCGCCCTTGCACGTCTTGCACGCGAGGTCATCGATGCGAACCCTGACAGCTCCCTGGCCCGTGCGCTCGATGGCGTGGCTGTGACCGGCGAAGCAGTTGTCGGCGTTGCTGATAGCGGAGACGAAACCGCTCGAGCTCTGGTGACGGAGGTCGGCAGATCCCTCGGCCAGGGATTGGCGGATCTCTCAGCGATCTTCGACCCGGACCTCATCGTCGTTGGTGGGGGGTTGGGTTCCATCGGGGAATCGATCATCGGGCCTGCACGGCGGGTCCTCGCCGATTCGCTCCATGGAGGGAACCTGCGGGTTCCCCCAACGGTCCAGGTCGCCATGCTCGGACAGGCAGCAGGTGCCGTGGGCGCGGCGATGCTGGCGGAAGGCATCACGAATGGCTGACACAGACGCGTTCGTATCGAACGCATTGGATGAGTCCGACCCACCGATTCGGCGCACATGGTCGGACATCGCGATCGAGGGAGTGTTCCTCCTCCCGAACACGGCCAAGCTCGTCACGAGGCTGATCCGGGACCCGAGGGTGTCTGTCCGGCGCAAGCTCCCCGTCGCTGCCGCTATCGGTTACGTCGTATCGCCTATCGACATCATCCCGAACTCCATCCTCGGGATCGGACTGCTCGACGATGCAGTGGTCGTGTCCCTCGCACTCGACAGTCTGCTCGCAGACATCGACCCCGAGATCGTCCTGGGACACTGGGATGGCTCCATCGACGCTCTCGACCTCGCGATCTCCCTCATGCGCTTTGGCTCGGCCCTGTGGGGGCCTCGCTGATGGCTCGGCCCTGTGGGGGCCTCGCTGTACGGTGTACGGTGTACGGTCGACGGCCTTCGGTCTACGACCTCTGAGCTGTCGGCTGTCGGCTGTCGGCTGTAGGCTGTTCCCATGCAATTTCGGCGCATCGAGAACCTGCCTCCGTACGTGTTCTCACAGGTCATCGCACGGACACAGGCCGCACGTCGGGCGGGGGTCGATGTCATCGACCTCGGCTTCGGGAACCCCGATATTCCCTCGCCGCCCGGGGTGGTCGAGAAACTCGTGGATGCAGCCAGACAGAGCAAGAACCACCGCTACTCGGCATCGCGGGGGATACCCAATCTGCGTAAGGCGGTTGCGGACCGTTACCAGCGGGCCTTCGGGGTCACGCTCGACCCCGACACCGAGGTCATCAACACGATCGGGGCCAAAGAGGGCTTGTCGCATCTCATGTGGGTCCTCGTCCAACCCGGTGACGTAGCACTCGTGCCTGAACCCTCGTACCCGATCCACATCTACGCGGCGGTGCTCGCCGGGGCAGACGTCCACAGGGTGCACCTCACTACGGACTCGGACTTCTTCGCCCGCCTGACGGCTGCGTTCAGGACATCGTGGCCCAAACCACGGTTGATCGTCACGTCGTTCCCGCACAACCCCACGACGGTGTGCGTCGACCTCGACTTCTTCAAGAGACTGGTCGACTTCGCACACCGCAACGATGTCATCCTCGTCCACGACTTCGCCTATGCCGACATCAGTTTCGATGGGTACAAGCCGCCGTCCCTTCTCCAGGTGGACGGCGCAAAGGAGGTCGCAGTTGAGCTGTACACGCTGTCGAAGTCCCATTCGATGGCAGGCTGGCGTGTCGGGTTCGTGGTCGGCAACGCAGAGATCGTCGCGGCTCTCGGGCAACTCAAGTCCTATCTCGACTATGGGACGTTCCAGCCGATCCAGATCGCATCGATCATCGCCCTCAACGAACATGACGCGTACATCGAGGAGGTGGTCGACATCTACAAGGTCCGCAGGGACACGTTGATCGACGGCCTCGCCAGGGCAGGGTGGAAGATCGACCCGCCGGAAGCGACGATGTTCGTATGGGCACAGATCCCTGACGAGTACCGTGATGCAGGGAGTCTGCAGTTCGCCTTCGACCTCTTGGACCATGCCCAGGTGGCCGTGAGTCCCGGCATCGGTTTCGGCCCATCGGGCGACCATCATGTCCGCTTCGCCCTCGTAGAGAACGAACAGCGGATCGGCCAGGCCGTGAGGAACATCCGACGTTTCCTCCACCAAGACCCATCGACTTCCTGAAACCGGAAACCGATGGGCGAAGTCACAACGTAGTTACCAACAGGCTCGAGGATGAATATGAAATACGCCGTGTTGTTCCCTGGACAGGGCAGCCAAACCGCCGGCATGTGCGCCGACGCCAGAAACCAGCGACCGGATCTTGTGGGGTCCCTGGCCAACGAGATCGTTGGCTGGGATATCAACGCGTTGATCGATGGCGGCACCGAGGCGGAACTGACGAAGACACAACATGCCCAGCCTGCGCTCTACGCGGTCTCGTATGCGCTGTGGTCGGTGTTCTCCGATGCGGTCTCGATCCCTCCCTCTGCGGGTGCCGGCCATTCGCTCGGCGAGTACACGGCTCTTGCCGCAGCGGGTGTCCTGGAGTACTTCGACGGTCTCTCGCTGGTCTCTGAACGCGGCAACGCGATGGCGATCAGCGCATCGGAGGCCTCATCTGGCATGGCGGCCCTGCTCGGCGCAGACCTCGCCAAGGCCGAGGAGGTCGCGGCGCTCCGGCGCGCCGACGGGGGTGAACTCTACGTGGCCAACATCAACGCGCCTGGTCAGATCGTCGTCGCAGGTGGTACAGAGGATCTCGAATGGCTCTCAGCCGAGGCGAGGGGCCTCGGTATCCGCAGGGCGATCGTCTTGAACGTCGCTGGCGGGTTCCACTCGCCGTTCATGGCGTCGGCTGCCGAATCGCTCGGTGAGGCACTCGATGCGACCACGATGGAAGTCCCACAGTTCGACGTCTACGCCAATGTCACGGGACAACCCACCACAGACCCGCATACGTCGTTGCGGGCCCAGTTAACCTCGACGGTGCGGTTCCGTCAGACACTCGACGCGATGGCAGATGCTGGGATCGACACGTTCGTGCATGTCGGGCCGGGGGACGTCACCGCCGCCCTGGCGAAGAGGACCGTCGAAGGCGCCACGATCCATACGGTGTCGACATCGGACCAGGCGCGTGAAGTCGCGGACCTTCTGTCCGTAGAATGACCGTCACGTGAAGGGACCGAGACCATGACCACGACGATTACAGGCTGGGGAAAGTGCACTCCGCCCGCAGTGCTCACCAACGACGACCTTGCCAGTGTGATGGACACCTCCGATGAATGGATCACATCGCGCTCCGGGATCAAGGAACGGCGGATCTCGCATGTGAACAACTCGGACATGGCGACGCTTGCGTCCAAGCGCGCACTTGCGGCAGCCGGTCTGGAAGCATCCGACATCGACTACATCATCCTCGCCACGTGTACTCCCGATAGGCAGATCCCATCGTCTGCCTGCTACGTACAGGCCAAGATCGGTGCGCTCAACGCTGCTGCCCTCGACATCAATGCTGGATGCACCGGGTTCATCTATGGCCTGTCGATGGCCAACGGCCTGCTTGCAACCGGTTCAGCCGATCGCGTGCTCCTGATCGGGTCTGAGAAGATCTCGTCGTTTCTCGACCTCGAGGAACGCTCGACTGCTGTGATCTTCGGCGACGGGGCAGGCGCTGTCATCGTTGAGCGCACCGATGCCGACGAGGGGATCAGGTCGTTGACGGTTGGATCGGACGGCAGGGGTGCCGAGTCGCTGACCGCGACAGGTGCCGGGACAGAATTCATCGGTTCGGACGCCAGGTTGGCCATCATCATGGATGGCGCGGAGATCTTCCGCAATGCGGTGGTCAGGATGGTTGAGACGATCAGTCAGGTCGTCGATGAGGCCGGCTGGTCCATCGATGAAGTAGACCTTGTCGTGCCACATCAAGCGAACATCCGCATCATCGACGCGGTCCGTAGGCGAATCAAGGCGGATGAGGACAAGGTCTTCGTCAACATTCACAAGTACGGCAATACGTCTGCAGCGACCATCCCGATCGCCATCGCGGAAGCTGTCGAGGAGGGACGCATCCAGCCTGGTGCGAAATTGGTGTTCACAGCTTTCGGTGCCGGCATGACATGGGGGGCGACGGCGTTCGAGTGGGGACCGAGAGTTGAGCCGATGCGCACGATCGATGACGAACTTCCCCCGCCAGACATGACGGCACTCGAGATGCTCAAGATAAAGCAGAAAGCGGTTCACGGATGAGCGGAGTAGCACTCGTAACGGGAGCATCGAGGGGTATCGGCGCAGCGGTCGCCAGGACGCTGGCCGGCAGCGGCTACGCCGTGGCGATCAACTACGCCCACAGCGCCGACCTCGCGGAGGCGCTTGCGAACGAGATCACAGCGTCTGGCGGTTCGGCGCTCGCCATCCAGGCGGATGTTTCTGATGCCGACGCCGTCGCTGGGATGTTCGCCACGGTCACCGAAGATCTCGGTGCCGTGACCGTTCTCGTCAACAACGCAGGCATCACCGAAGATGGGTTGCTCTTGCGCATGGGGACCGACCAGTGGGACCGGGTTCTGTCGACCAACCTTCGTTCCGTGTACCTGTGCACGAAGGCAGCCCTCAAGCCGATGCTGAGGGCAAGATCGGGCAGGATCATCTCTGTGAGTTCGATATCGGGTATCGCGGGGAACCCGGGCCAGAGCAACTATGCAGCCTCGAAAGCGGGCATCATCGGGTTCACGAAGTCCATAGCCAAAGAGGTCGGGTCGAGAGGCATCACGGTCAACGCTGTCGCCCCTGGTTTCATCGCCACGGACATGACGGATGCGCTCGGTGAGGCTGTGACGACAGCCGTCACACAACAGATCTCGCTCGGCCGTCTTGGCCGGCCAGAAGAAGTGGCAGCCGTCATTCGCTATCTTGCGTCCGACGATGCTTCGTACATCACAGGCCAAACGATCGTCGTGGACGGCGGATTGGCACTCTAACCAGGGAGGCGAAAGCCATGGAACGAGCAGAGATCGAATCGAAGATGCGGGAACTCCTCGTGGAGGAACTCGGCCTCGATGCAGACAAGATCACGATGGAAGCGACATTCGAAGAGGACCTCGAGGTCGACTCGCTCGGTGTCGTGGAACTCTTGATGGCGCTCGAGGACAACTTCGGTGTCACGATCCCCGATGAAGAAGCTGAAGCGATCGGCACGGTCGGCCAGGCAGTGGACATCGTCGAGCGAAAACTCCAGGAGTAGGAGCCACCGTGAAGCAACGCAGAGTGGTCGTGACCGGTCTCGGAGCGGTCACATCGCTTGGACTCGATATCGACACGATATGGTCCAACGTATGTGCAGGGAAAAGCGGTGTATCGAAGATAGAGCGCATCGATGTATCCGACATGACGTCCCAGATCGCAGCCGAGATCAAGGATTTCGACATCGAGCAGTACATGACGCGTCGCGACGCCCGCAGGCTCGACCTGTCGAGCCAGTACTTCTGGGTCGCCACCCAGCAGGCGCTCGCCGATGCTGGTATCTCATACGACGAGGATGACCCCGAGGCCTATCGAACCGGCGTGCTCGCCGGCACAGGTATCGGGGGCGTCGGGACGATGGAAGAACAGATCGGCGTTCTCCTGGAGAAGGGTCCACGCAGGATGTCTCCTCTCGGGATCGCCAAGATCATATCGAACATGGCGGGCGGCGTCGCGTCGATCGATTTCCATCTCTACGGCCCGAACTCGACGATCGTTACAGCGTGTGCCGCTTCAGCGAACGCTATCGGCGACGCTGCAGCGATGATCCAGCGAGGTGCCGCCGATGTGATGGTCGCTGGTGGATCTGAAGCATCCATTACCCGGTTCGCCATGGGGGGATTCGCCCAGGCCAGGGCGCTGACCACGAACAACGACGACCCCGAGGGTGCGTCGCGTCCGTTCGACGCAGATCGCGATGGATTCGTCATGGGTGAAGGTGGCGCGATCCTGATCCTCGAGGAACTCGAGCACGCCAAGGCCAGGGGAGCGAAGATCTACGGAGAGTTCCTCGGGTACGGGATGTCTGCGGACGGATATCACATCACGCTGCCTCGTCCAGGCGGCGCCGGCGCCGCACGGGCCATGGAAGGTGCCATGGCGGACGCCGGCCTCGGACCCGGCGACATCGACTACATCAACGCCCACGGCACCTCGACCGATGCGAACGACAGGACGGAGACATCTGCCATCAAGATCGCGTTCGGTGATGTCGCCTATGACGTTCCGATCTCTTCGACCAAGTCGATGACAGCGCACCTGCTCGGTGCCGCAGGTGCGATCGAAGCCCTGATGTGTGTACTCGCGATCAGGGACGGAGTCATCCCTCCGACGATCAACTACACCACACCGGACCCGGACTGCGACCTCGACTATGTGCCGAATGTCAAACGTGAGGTCTCGATATCGACAGCGATGTCCAATTCGTTCGGTTTCGGCGGCCACAACGTGTCGCTCATATTCGGAGCGTACGAAGAGTCGTAGTACGTACTACTTCTCTTCCGGTACTTCGCAGCCGACGCCGGTTGGGGGGAGTCCTGCGTCGATGCGTTCGTAGTACTCGTCGAATGAGCGGGTCACCAGTGCTGCGACGACCCCGACACCGATGAACGACGCAACGGCTGTGATGATGCCTGCGGTGGTTTCGAGGGCGACACAGGTTCCGGGAAGACAGATAGTCGACACGACGCTCGAACCGATGAGGCCGCCTGTCATGGCTCCCACGAAAACGGTCATCGCGATGCCGGGCCGCACGTTCGCCCTGGCAGCACCGAACCCGAACGCCGCGCCGACGGCGCCGCCGGCGGCGATCCCGAGGAACCCTGGGCCGAATATCAGCCATCCGGTGACGGCGCCGAACAGCGCATTGACGATGATCGAGATCAGGTCAGTCTGGCGCATCATCGCTGCTTTCGGGGGTTCGTCGTACTGGTTCGGGAAGTGGTGGAGTGATCACGGCGGTCGCCCGGCGGGCGTGTGGCAACCACGAGGCGATGGTAACCGCGACCACGGCGATCCCGAGCGCGTACTGGCCCGCTCCAACGGTCACGAACGTTGCGATGATGCCGGCCACGGGAACCGCGAGGCGCAGTCCCCACAAACCGCCGGGCAATCCCCTGCCATAGGCCCATGAGGTCAGCATCACCACGACGATCAGGATGACGTGGGCACCGTGGAGTCCGCCGAGCGCCGTGATACCGACGAACAGTGGCGACGCGGGAGCGATGGAGATGAGCGCCACGACGACGGGCCCTGGCGCATCTGCCACCGGCTCGTGGCGGACCCACAGCCGCAACCATGGTCCCATCAGTCCAACAGCGGCAACGCCGCCAATCGCGAGTGCCGTCCAGAACCCCCATGAGCCAGGGATCGATGCCAGCACCAGGGCGATTCCCAGCGTCCCAAAGAGGGTCCATCGTCCCCACGGGGCACGTGCGAGTACCAGGCCGACGAGGCCGGTGAGACCGGCGACGATGATGCCGCCGAGTACGACGACCGCTGCCGCCTGATCGAACGGTGCGGGACTCAGCGCGAAGGTGCCCGCCCCGATGATGGCTGAAACGAGGGTGAGGATCCCGATCGAAAGAGGACGTGTGGCCACGGTGCGTGTCGAGTCGTTCGCCTACTGCTGTGGCCTGGTGTCGACGCTGCCCGGAATGCGGTTGAACCCGACGAACGCCCTGTAGCGATAGATGGCGGGTTCGAGGCCAGAGAAGTCGAACTCGAACGAACCGCCTGGTACGAGCTGGACCGAGAACTCGTCGTTTGTCCCTTCGAGCAAGTACTCGACCTTGTCGTCGTTCACCCAGCGTACGGTCCAGATCTCATCGAGGTCGAGCTTGAGGTTCGCCGGTCTGAACACACCGTTGTCGATGCGTACCACGGTGATGCCTTCCGGGGGTGCTTCGGTCGTCGTCGTGGTCGCAGGCCGTTTGTCTGATGCCACGGTCGCCTCCGAGGGCCCCGACGACGACAAGGTGCCGATCGCGACGAGGGCAACGAACACCACGATGATGAACACAGCGGACTTCATGATGTTGCGGCTACCCACGATGCTCCTTGAACCGGTAGCGGGAGTGTACCGCCCGCCGTGAGGATTGCCTTCACAACTCGACGATTTCTGGATTCCACACAGATGCCTCCACGAACGTCACACCGTCATTGGAGACGAGTCTTGTCGCAGACGCGTGCGACGGCGGGTCCGTTCGCATACCAGTCAGAGGCCTCCCCACGAGCGTGAGCCTGAGCACCTGGGACGGGTCCTGGTGCCCGACAACGACGATCGTCGTGTGGCCGGCATGGCGGGCGTCGTTCACCGCGCTCATGACCCGCAGCGATACGTCGGCCACGGACTCTGAAACGTCGCTCAGCGCCGTGGCGTCTGCCAGGTACCCGCGAAACTGGTCGGGGAACCGTCGCTCGACGTCCTCCCATCTCATTCCCGTCCACGCGGGGAACATCCGGGTTTCGGTCAGGCGCTCATCCACTGTGACATCGAGACCGTGCCGGCGGGCGATGGCCGCTGCGCTGTGGCGTGCTCGCGCAAGGGGCGAAGAGATGACGATGTCAACACCGAGGTGTGAGAGGTACTTCCCGAGCGCGTGTGCCTGGCGCACGCCTGTTGGTGAGAGGTCGAAACCACAGAGGTCTGCGTACACCACATGATTCGGATTGAGCACCTCTCCATGTCGAACCACGATGACGGTCAGCATCGTGGAACTGTACCCGTGCGGGTGGACCACATCGTGTGACCTGATACCGACATTTTCATCGTGGTCTCGAGTACTCATCGCGTTATACTGTGGGTAGCAACTATCCGGCGACTCTGTGACCTTGCATGCCACTCAATGAGCACGAACAGAAGATCCTCGACGAGATCGAGCGTCAGATGTACGAGGAGGATCCAAAACTCGCTCACAAGGTAGCTCGCGCTGTTCGCAGTGGCAACGATCGGTGGAGGATGCGCCTCGCAGCAGTCGTGTTCCTCATCGGCGGACTCGTGATGTTCGCGTCATTCACTGTTTCGTGGATCATCGCAGGTCTGGGTTTCCTGGTGATGGTTGTTTCGGCCGGTTGGATGGCACATATGGTGAGTTCGAAACGTGAGGCGCGCGGAGTATCCGTCTCCCTCGAATCGCTCATGGACCGCTTCGGGCGTAGAGACCAAGAGCGTGACTAGGATGGTATTTCCCCTCAGATAGGGAAAACCAGGCTGGGCAAGAAGACATATGCGGCTAGCTTCAGGTCACCGCATCGAGATGCAAAGGGAGTAGGTTTTGGAGGGTTTCACCGCAGCGCAGGCGTGCCAGTTGACATCGTGTACACCTCATCAGCTTCGGTACTGGGACAAGG
>CAYUJA010000057.1:0-9789 GCA_964444875.1 uncultured Acidimicrobiaceae bacterium
CCGTTTGTTGATGACAACGGTTCGATCTTCGAGAACGATATCGAGGCGCTTGCTGGTTCGGGGATCACGAAGGGCTGCAACCCGCCTGTGAACGACAAGTTCTGTCCGGATGCGTTGGTGACGCGTGGTCAGATGGCTGCGTTCTTGAACAGGGCGCTTGCTCTGCCCCCTGGTTCGGGGAACCCGTTTGTTGATGACAACGGTTCGATCTTCGAGAACGATATCGAGGCGCTTGCTGCTTCGGGGATCACGAAGGGCTGTAACCCGCCGACGAACGACAAGTTCTGTCCGGGGTCTTCGGTGACACGTGGCCAGATGGCTGCGTTCCTCCACCGAGCAGACCCCTACCTCCCGTAGCGAGAACTTCGGAAATGAGCGGGGTCGGCGAGAACTGGGGAGACGAGAGGTAGTAGCACGAGGACGCGCGGATAGGGGCTACCTGAGGAGCATTCTTTGGGGCTGCCCCCTCTGTCTCGTTCCTCGACATCTCCCCCGGAGGACCGGGGGAGAGGGAAGAACCAGGCTCTTCCCTCCCTCAGCTTGCTGGGGGAGGTGGCCGAGCGCAGCGAGGTCGGAGGGGGAAGCCGAACACACACATCCGCCAACCATTCGATCAGAGAACTACCGCTCCCTATCCGCGCGTCTTCTACGTGATTCGTACTACGCATTTCGCCCCACCCCGCTCACATCCGAAGAACCCCGTAACGAGACCGCTTCTAGCTGTCGGCTGTCACTTCATCAGGCTGACTGCGAGCACGGCGAGCACTGCGAGCACCACCTGGGTGCCTGCGGCTAGGAGTGCAACCGTGCGCACCGTCACACCGCGGTCACGGAGTCGGTCATAGATGTGGGAGCGGTCGCCCTGAAACACGGGTGTCCGATTGCGGGCCCTGCGAGCGATCGTGGCAACCAGGTCGATGAGGAAAACACCGAGCGCTGCCACGGTGAGGACAAGTGTGTCGCCGATGTCGCCCCTGCCACCCACCAGGACTCCGTACGCCAGGACCGTGCCGATCAGATAGGCTCCGTTGTCGCCGAGAAAGACGCGTGCTGGATGCCAGTTCATGACCAGGAACCCCGCTACGGACCCTGCGATCACAAGACCGAGAGCCGTGTCTCCGAATCCGTAGGTTCCGGCCCACGCAAGGCCAAGGCCTGCCACGACCGTCACCGACCCAACAAGTCCGTCGAGTCCATCGAAGAGGTTCACCGCGTTGATCGCTACGAGCACGAGTACCACGCCGCCGAGGATCCATAGGACCGAGTAGGTACCAGGGTCGATCATCACGACCAGGAACACAGATGCGACGAGTTCCACGCCCAGCCGTATCTTGGGAGACAGCGCCATTGCATCGTCGATGAGTCCGAGAACGAGTACCGCCAGGGTCGCTGCGAACAGGATCGGGTCGAAGACGCCCTCGATGAGCATCCCGATGTGGATGCCGGCGAAGACACCGATGCCGCCGAGAAGTGGCGTGGGCCGATCGTGGACCTTCAACGAACTGGCTGCGGGCGAGTCGACCAGGCCGATTCTGGGGCCTAGCCAGATCGATACGACCGACCACCCGAGGGCGATGAGGAAACCAGCGGCTACACCGACCACGCCAACACCACGGAACGTTCGCCAGCATGAACCTCGATCGTGTCCGCGTCGGTGAAACCCATCTTTTTGTACGCAGCGATCGCGTGGGTGTTCCCGTCAGATACCACAACGTCCACGCGTCGAGCGCCCATGTCCGCTATCTCCCGAAGGAACTCGTCGCCGAGACGTGTCCCGAGGCCCTGGCTCCGTGCTCCGGGGAGAAGCGCCGTCGCGAGAAGTTCAGCGCCTCCAGATGTCGCACCCTCGTAGTTGAAACTCTCCCACACCCTCGCCATCACGCTCGGGCGTATCGCCTTGGGAAGAGCAGCCAGGCTTGCAGACACGCCATGACGTTTGATGAACGTCCGATAGAACTGCGTCGTGTCGACAACTCCGGCGACGAAACCGACAGGACCGTCCCCATCGTCTGCGACGATGACGACGCCATCATCGGCATCGATGAGCGCCCGGTAGAGAACGCTCATGAAACGGTGGCCGAGGCTCGGGAGGAACCCCGTGTCGATGCCGGCAGAATGGAGTCTCGCAAGCGTTTCGGCGTCGGCCGCAGTAGCGCGGCGGATCTCGACAAGCGACGTGTCGACGTGTTGAGCCAGATCGATTCCTTTTCTGCGAGCCACCCGCCGGTACGTGGACAGTACCCGTTGCACGACCCGGGATTCGTCGAAGTCCTCCCGTGCCCGTGCCCTCCCCCTGGCACCCATCGAGTCTCGCAGTTCTGGATCAGAGCCGAGTTTCATGATCGCGGCGGAGATCGCCTCGGGATCGCGCACCGGGATGAGGTACCCGTTGACGCCGTCTTGGACCACGTCCCGGCATCCTCTGATGTCGGTTGCGATCACAGGGAGTCCGGACGCGGCCGCTTCCATGGCACTTCGCGGGAACCCTTCTCTGTGTGAAGGGAGTATGAACACGTCCATGGCCCCGTACAGTTCGTCGACGTCCGTTCTCATGCCAAGGAACCTGATGCCGGCCAGGGACGCCTCCTCGATCATGGCCGCGGGAAGGGCATCCGACTTGTCCCGGTCGTCTGGGCCGATGCACACGACGACGTATTCGTCGCCCAGTTCGGCTGCAGCCTCGAACAACTCCGGATACCCTTTCTCCGCTACGAGTCTCCCCACGGCACCAACGACGATGCTGTCGTCCGTGGCACCCATCTCGCTTCTCAGTGCCGCACGTTGCTCGCCGTCGACCCTGTTCGGTGTGAACTTGTCCAGGCTCACGCCGTTGCCGAGGTGCCGGATATGGTTCCGTGGCGCCAGGTGGAGTCGCTTCATGGTCTTGACGTCTTCGCTGCTCTGAACGAGTTCAGCATCAGAGAACCTGGATGCGATTCCTTCGAGGAGATACACCACCCCTCGTTTCACGAGGGAGTCATCGGGTGCCGCGTAGAGTCCGTGCACCGTGTTCACGACGACCGGCACGCCGGCGATTCGCCCGAGAACCCTGCCATACAGGCCGGGCTTGGGATTGTGGGTGTGGAGGATGTCGAAGTGCTCCCTCCTCAAGATGCCCCAGAGTTCGCTCGCTGCTCTGGCGTCGGCGACTAGGTTCATGCCGCGCGTCGATGAGGCGAGCGGTATGTGACGGATCCCCGCAGACTCGATGTCAGCGACCCACGGTCCCGACGCGCTGATCCCTGCGGTTTCCCAGCCCAGATCGCGGGTCGCCTCGAGCTGTGGGAACACGAGGTAACGCAGGCTCAGGTCAACGGTTGTGAGGTGAGCGACCTTCATCGCGAGTTTGCCTCCTCGATCGCTTCTGAGAGGATGGAATCGTACCGTCTTATCGCTCGGTCCAATGTGTAGTTCTCCTCGACGAACCGCCGTGAGGCCGCACCCATCGTCACGATCCGGTCGCGATCGCGAGCCAACTCGTCGACCGATGCGATCATGGCGTCGGTGTTTCGGTCGGTGATCAAGATGCCCGTTGTGCCTGGGATCATCGTTTCGGACGTCCCGCCCACGTCGAAAGCGACCACGGGCACGGAGGCCGCAGCGGCTTCGAGTGCCGCTCCCGGCAAGCCCTCGGTCCTGGAGGTGAGCAGGAGGATGTCTGCCCACTGCAGGTGCGGGGTGACGTCGTTCACCGAACCCGTGAGGTCGACCACATCGTCGAGCGATGCTCGCTTGATGTGCTCTGCGAGTTCGCCTGCCAGCGGCCCGTCGCCGACCATCCGGAGTCGTACATCGTGGGATTCACGCAGCGCTGCAACGACGTCGAGTGCGCGCATCGGGTCCTTCTCGGTGGACAAACTTCCGACGAAGACGATCCGCAGCTCTGGATGGGGCTGGTCGCCGTCGACGAAATACTCAGGGGCCACCCCGGTGTGGGCCACGTGGACGCGGGCAGCGTCAACATGGAGATCGTCGACCAACTGGGACTTGGTCATCTCCGAGACGGCGAGCACCAGGTTCGGCCTGGCGTGGAGGAATCGTTGGAGCATGGCGTGCCGCGGTGACCGGAGCCAGTAGCGGGGCTCGCCGATACTGGCGTACGCGAGAACGGGCCGTGTGGTCAGCGTCGCCTTCGCGGCGATCGCGTAACGAAGGGTCGCGCCACCGTTTGCCAGGATCACGGATGGGGCGCTGTTGGTGATCCGGCTCCGAAGCGATCGGACGGTCCCGAGATCGAGGCGCCCGAGGTTCTCGTCGTCTGAAAGGGTCGATGCACTGACCACTCGATCAGACTCCACGGATTGCAGTGCGACGAAGTCGACGTCCCAACCTAGGCCGCCCAGGCCTTTGGCGAGATGTTCCCCGAATACCTCTGCGCCTCTTCTGCGGTTACTCGCTACGAGGATGAGGACGGATTTCCGGTGCCTGGTATCCACTGCTGTTCGCCCATCCCCTCGTTGCGGCATGCATGCCGAGGCTCGCGTCCGCGTCCCGGATGACCGTGGACGAATCTTTTCAGTCGCGGTAGCCTGCTGATCGTCCGAAAGCATAGGCACTACGCGCAACGATGCTCGGCCGTACGCACCGGAATGTGCGCACGCCCTCGTGGTCAACGAAATGGGGAAGGTATGGGACCCGGTTCTCGCCGAGCTGTTGTACTCGGCGTTGTTCTCATGCTGTCGGTGGTGTTCGTCCCGGTCGCCAGCGCACGCGAGCACGATGGTGGGCAGGGAGCGGACTGTTCCCAATCATCGACGGGTGCGATTCCGATCCCCGACCTCGGCGAAGCAAGGTATCAAGGTGAACAGGGTGGGCTGTATCCCGGCGGTTCGAACACGGTTCCCCCCGATCACGAGGCATCGGGCCTACTGGCTGCATCCGAGATCGAACCCCTTGACGCCCAGGGGAACCCGGACCCGGACGGGGCCATCGTCGTGGTCTCTCTTGGAGTCTCGAACACGTGGAGAGAGTTTCAGGATTTCATGACGATCGCGGAGAACAAGATGGCGCCCGCGGTCACGTTGGTCAACGGGGCCCAGGCAGGCGAGCCGATCTCACGATGGGTCGATCCTGCGGGTGCAACGTGGGATGGTGTCGATGCGGCCCTCGGTGAGGCAGGAGTATCCGGTGACCAGGTGCAGGCAGCCTGGGTCAAGGTCCCCGAACGCATCGGAACCTGGGATGAACTCGAGCCCTTTCCGGTCGACGCACAGACGTACCAGGAGGACCTCGTAGAGGTTCTTCGCAACGCCAAGGACCGGTACCCGAACCTGCACATCGCGTATCTTTCGAGCCGCATCTACGGGGGGTACAGCACCAACGCCAAGCCGAGCCCTGAACCCCTCGCGTACGAGAACGGCTTCGGTGTGAAGTGGACGATCGAACAGCAGATCAACGGCGCTACCGAGCTGAATCATGATCCCGAACGCGGGTCGGTCGAAGCGCCGTGGATCGCGTGGGGGCCGTACCTGTGGGCGGACGGGACCACACCTCGTTCCGATGGACTGACCTGGGAATGCTCCGACATGCGCCGTGATGGCACACACCCGGCCGAATCAGGGATCAGGAAGGTCGGCGTGATGCTGGCTGAGTTCTTCCTCTCCTCACCGACGGCTGTACCGTGGTTCAGCCCCACCGGTGAGCCAGTCGACGTCGGCGAGCTCCCACCGTTCGTCGGCCGCCAGGGGATCACGAGGACGCCACGCGGCGAAGCTGATGCAACGACGCGTGAGCGAGGGTCCGATACGAGGACCAGACCGACGACCCCCGATGCCGCTACCACCACACTCGCCGGAGAGGCGCTCGGCGATGAGACTCAGGACCAACCGGCTAGAGAATCCGAGGGTCCCAGGCCGGCGAACTCAGCGCCGTGGACGCTCGTACTGCTCGCCGTCGTGCTCGTGGTTGCGGTCGGAGTCGGAGTCATCGCGCGTGTCGTGTCGCGCCGTCGTGAGGGTCAGTGACGTGGCGGTCCCGCAGGGTGTTCGGCAACGCGCTAGGGTTACCGTCTCATTTGCGGTCATTGCCATGGGTGGAACCATGGGCCAGGTCAGAACTCGGCTTGGTGGTTGGATGGCCAGATAGGATTGATATGGCAGACGTTGTGATCATCGGTGGAGGCCCCGCCGGCTCAGTTCTGGGCTCGTATCTCTCGATGGCTGGTGTGAGCAACACCATCCTGGAGAAGGCAGTGTTCCCGCGTGCCCACGTTGGTGAGTCGCTGGTGTCGTCAACCGTTCGGATATTCGATGAGATCGGTTTCATCGAAACGATGGAGAGCGAGGGATTCCCTCGCAAGTACGGAGCCGCGTGGCACCCTACCAAGGGACAGGGCGAGTTCGCGATTCGTTTCGCCGAGTTTCCCCAGGACGGTGTGAACCAGGATTACACCTATCACGTCGAGCGGAGCCGATTCGACCAACTCCTCCTCGACCATGCACAGAATCTCGGATCTGAGGTTCGCCAGAACGTTGCGGTACGCAAGGTCCTGTTCGACGACCAGGGTGTTGCAAGCGGTGTCCGTGTTTCGGTTGATGGCGAGATCTCGGAGATACCGGCCAAGATGGTCATCGACTGTTCAGGTCGAAACACGATACTCGGTTCACAGCTGGGACTCCGCGAGAAAGACCCGATCTTCAACCAGTTCGCCGTGCACGCCTGGTTCGAGGACGTCCACCGTGGCGATGACCCTGAGACCGCCGATTTCATCCACATCTACTTCCTCTCCGTCGAGCGTGGATGGGCATGGCAGATCCCGATCAGCGACACCGTGACATCGGTCGGTGTCGTTGCCGAGCGTGAGGTGTTCAAGCAATCACGCCAACGTCCGGAGGAGTACTTCGACGACCTGGTCAAGACGAACCCTGGCCTGTCTGTTGCTCTCAAGTCTGCCAAGCGTGTCAATGACTTCAAGAGCGAGGCGGACTACAGCTACGGGATGTCCGAGTTCGTCGGAGACGGCTGGATGCTCGTTGGTGATTCTGCGAGGTTCGTCGATCCCATCTTCTCATCCGGCATCTCGATAGCGGCAGAGGCCGCCAAGGCCGCTTCAGAGTCGATCATCACCGCTCTCGAGTCCGGCGACAGGAGTCGAGATGCACTCAAGCCGTACGAAGACCATATGAAGGCAGGCGTCGCCATCTGGTACGAGTTCATCCTGCTGTACTACAAGCTGATGCACCTGTTCACCTACTTCATAGACACAAAGGAGCACAGGTTGCAGATCCTCCAGTTGCTCCAGGGTGAGGTGTACGACAGGGAGAACGCACCGGTGCTCGACGCTATGCGTGAAGTCATCCGCAAGGTAGAGGAGACTCCTGGACACATCTGGGCACCGAGCCTCACGGACATTCCGATCGATTGACATCGATCAACCGGCAATCGCACAAACGACGACAAGGAGCACACATGGCAGACGAAATCCGACCGGTGATCATCGCGTACATAGAGGAAGAGTTCGTTCTCGAAGATTCAGATGTAGACGTTGCAACGGCGAACCTTCTCGAAGAAGAGATCATCGATTCTCTCGGGATCTTCACGCTGGTGTCGTTCATCGAGGACAAGTTCGGCGTTTCCGTGGATCCAGAAGAGGTCAATCTCGACAACTTCGAGTCGGTGGACGCCGTCACGAAACTCGTCGAAAGCAAGAAGTAGCAGAGCTGTCAGCTGTCCTCGTACTGCCTCACGAGGGTCTGGCGATCCAGTTTCCCCGTTGATGTCTTGGGCAGCGCGGTGACGACGACGATGGTCTCTGGGACCATGTACTTCTGGATGCGGCGACCGCAAAATGCGAGGACTTCGTTGACGTCCACGTCGACACTGACAGAGACATAGGCAACAAGTCGATTCGAGATCAGGTCGTCGGGGATCGCCAGAGCCGCGGCCTCGATGACGTCGGGATGGGCAACGAGGGCTGCCTCGATGTCACCCAGTTCGATCCGGTATCCGCGGGACTTGATCTGGTCGTCAGACCGTCCGAGGAAGCGGTAGTTCCCGTCAGGTTGCTCCTCGACGAGGTCTCCCGTCCGGTAGATCAGGTCACCACGGTGCGCAGGGATGGGACTCGGAACGAGGCGGGCATCGGTGCGTTCAGGGTCGGCCCAGTAGCCGTTCATCACCGTCGGTCCCCGAACGAGCAACTCGCCTGAGTCGCCTGGCTGGACGACCCTGTCGGCCTCGTCGACGACGAACGTGTCGACGTTGCTGATCGCTTTCCCGATCGAGATCGGGGGGTCGTCTTCGCCCGGTGGTTCCGTGAGCGTATAGGCCGTGCAGACGTTCGTCTCGGTGGGTCCGAACAGGTTCGCGAACTCGACGTGCGGGAGCAGACGCATGATCCTCGACAGGTACTTGGAAGGGAACACCTCACCTGCGAACAGAATGGTTCGCAGGCTCGGCAATGCGCCAACGCTGAGGCCAGCCTTCTCTGTGAGCATCGTGAGAATCGAAGGCACCGAGTACCAGACAGAGATCTGGTTCTTGTCGATGAACTTGGCGATCTCGGCAGGGAACACCGAAGCCCGTGGAGGGACGAGGTAGACGGGCGCGCCGGCGAGGGCCGCCCCGAACAGGTCGAACGTCGACAGGTCGAAGTGAAGAGGAGCGTGGCTGGATACGCGGTCGTCCTGCGTGACGGCGTACTCATCGACTGCCCACTCGACGAACGCACGGCAATTGCGGTGCGTCAGCATGACCCCCTTGGGGTCGCCGGTGGAACCCGATGTGTACAGGATGTACGCGAGGTCCTGCTCGATCGTCCCCGGGTCGTCCACAGACCCTCCGGCAAGGGCCCACGAGCGGGTGTGGACTGTCGCAGTTTCAACCTCGCCCTGGTCGTCGGAGTCCAAGACGATGATGTGCTCGACGCCCGCCTCGCCAAGGGCGGACCAGGACTTTCGACGTACCTTGCCGCTGATGACGTGGCGGATGCCGCAGTTGTTCGCGATGTACGAGACGCGCGACACCGGAGCGGAGGGATCGATGGGTACATATGCCGCACCGGCCTTCATCGTTGCGTAGATGCCGATGACCCCCTCTGCCGACTTGGGGAGATAGATACCGACGCGGTCGCCTCGCGACACACCGAGTTCGACCAGTCGCGAGGCGAGACTGTCGGTTTGTTCGTCGAGTTCCGCAAAGGTGAATGACCGGTCGCGATCGACGAGCGCTACGGAATCAGGCCGGGTCCGCGCCGAGTCCCTGAGATAGTGGTGGAGCAGATACTGCATCGATCACAAGCCGAGGTTCTTCGCGATGATGTTCTTCTGGATCTCGTTCGTGCCAGAGTAGATACGGCTCGCCACTGCGTCCCTCACGTCGTGCTCGATCAGCGTCTCTGCCATGTATCCCGATGCCCCATGGATCTGGATGGCATCGAGGCTGTTCTGGAGGTAGCTCTCTGACAGGTGCAGTTTCACCATCGATGCCTCGAGGGCGATCTTGTCACCCTGGTCGGCTTTCCATCCGAGCTGATACAGCAGCAATCTGGAGGTTTCGAGACGGACTTTCATGTCGACGATCTTGTGTGAGACGGCCTGGTTCTTGCCGATCGGCTGTCCGAACTGTTTCCTCGTGCGGGCGTAGGCGATGCACTCGTCGAGTTGTCGTTCCATCGTCCCGATCGCCGAGGCGAGGATGCACGCACGCTCCCACTCGATCGAGTGGTTGAAGATCATCATGCCGGACCCGTGTTTGCCGAGGAGGTTCCCCTTCGGAATGCGGCAGTCCTGCATGACCAGTTCCGACATCGGGGACGTCTTGAGACCCATCTTGTGGAAGTTCGGCCCGATC
>CAYUJA010000058.1:0-9685 GCA_964444875.1 uncultured Acidimicrobiaceae bacterium
GATCAGTGGATGGGCGGCTGTTGTTGGATCCCCCTCTGGCCCTCGTTCTTTCTGGTTCCTCCCTCGACGGAGTCGGGGGAGGTGGCCGAGCGCAGCGAGGTCGGAGGGGGCAGCCGGAGAACTACGGTCTCGGGCGGTAGGGGTCTGGGAGTTCTTCGATCGTTGCGTTCGCTGTCGCCGACTCGAACAGGCCGAGCGCAGCATCGAGCACGCGTGTCTGTCGCTCGGTGTCGTGAGCTGCACCCATCGGCCGTCCGAGCAGGTGTTTCACGACGAGCGCTCTCGGGAGTTTCATCTCCGTTGCACGGTGGGCGAACGCCTTCGTCATGATGGTCACCGTTGGGATCCCTGACTCTTCGATCGCCCTCGCTACGTGTCCGACCGACACGTGGCACACCGGTCAGACCGGCACAAGGAGCATCACATCGACGTCTTCTTCGTGTATGCCCTCGACCCATCCGTCGAGTTCCTGGCGGAGCCTTCCGTGAGACGTCGCACCGGGGAACGAGTAGAAGGTCGAAGCAAGCGATCCGACCCTCCCGTCGTCGCGGGCTTCCCTGAGCCGGTCGATCGGGAAGGTGACGTTCGCGTCCCGCAGCGCGGACCTGATGTCGTAACCGCCGTGGCGCACGCGCAGATCGCCTATCGGTGTATCCGAAGGGATCTCCGAGAGCGATGGCACAGCGGACAGGAACTCACCGATCCGCTTCATCGCCTCATGCTGGGTCATGTCCTGCTCCCCGAAGGGCTGAGGGTCGTCGCCGACGACGAAGTGCCCCGAGGTGGTCAAAAGGCCGACCTTTGCGTTCGACACGGCGGCCGTGACCGGTGTGAACGGACCGTCGTCGAAGGCGAACTTCGGAGGTGGGCCATCGGGGGGAGGCAGGTATCCGGCTACCTGGGCTTCATAGGCGGCCTCGATCAGCGGCAGGGCATCACCCGTGTCGTAGGTATCTCCGAGGCGGTGGAGAAGTTCCTGGATGAAGGCGGCCGCGTCGTCGTCCGACGTCGTCTTGAAGAACTTGAAGTTGAGGTCGTTGCGTTTCCCATACGAAAAGGACAGGCGGAACGATTCGAGAGATTCTGGTTGTTCGTTGTCAGGCATCGAGCCAGCATACCTGCGGCAGTGTGAGGTATGCACGGGCGCCGTACTTCGTACTTCGTGTTACCTACTTCGTACTACGTATTTCCGACAGCCAGGTGGCACAGGTCTCCATCGTGCGTGTTGTTGCTGGTTCCCAGGTCAAGGCCACCGGCCACACGTGCGGCATGTCGTCCTCGATGACCAGTGTCGTCTCGACGCCTGCTGCACGAGCGTGCGCATCGAGGCGGACGGCGTCGTCGAGGAGCATCTCTTGGCCTCCAGCGAAGATGAGCATCGGTGGGAACCCTGTCAGATCGGCGAACACGGGAGAGATCTCAGGGTGCGTGAGGTCGAACCCCGGGGCGTAGTAGTCGTTCGGTGCCGATAGTTCCGACAGCGGCAGGTAGTCGGTGGACGCGTTGAGTCCGATCGTGTACCCGGAATGGGTGAGGTCCGCGTAAGGGGAGAACACCATGATCCCACCCGGCATCGGCAAACCCAGCGAACGCGCCCTGTGCACGGCAGCGAGCGCCAGACCGCCGCCCGCGGAATCGCCGCTGATGATGATCGTCGCCGGGTCGATCCCACGCTCGACCACGGCCTTGTAGGCGGCGAGGGCGTCGTCGACCGCTGCGGGGAACGTGTGGGCCGGTGCCAGCCTGTACTGGGGTGCGAAAGCGGACGCCTGCGTGGCGTGTACGAGCCGCGCTACATGCTGGCGGTGCGTGCCGGGGTTCCCGAAGATGTACCCGCCACCGTGGAAATACAGGATGGTCGCGGCGTCGGTTGGATCGGTCAGGCGGATGTACTGGTCAACGGGCAGGCCGGCGAGCTTGGATCGGCGCACCAGGACCTTGCCGCGTAACGACGGAGGGACGGGCGTGCGAACCAGTCTGCCGAGGAGGTTCACGACTATGTCATCTTCCTTTTCGGCTGCGACCGCGATCGTTGCCCTCGCAACCGCGACGAACCACTCCGTTCTCCACATCCATGACGGCACACTCGGCCCAAGGAGGATCCGTCGGAAGGTGATGCGAATCGCCGCTATGGCGGTTGCCCACCACATGTGCACGAAAAGGAGGATCGTCGACATGCCACCACGATATCGGCGGCTGTGTGCTGTGACCGCTACAGACGATCCAGACGTACCCTTGTGGCGTTCGTGCCGGGGCCAGGCCAGGCGTGCCGGCGATCTCAAGGAGCAACTAGCATGTTGGTGCTACGGGTGGTTGTAGCTATTGGTGGGTTGACGTTCGTCACCACCGGAATCGGAATATTCTTCAGTGACACGTGTCAGAGCGTCACGTGGGGTTCGCGCGGACGTCCGCGCGCAGGGAACTTCACTGCGACCTGTAACGAGGCGGTGGTGAGCGGCGGGATGAGCCAGGGAGTCGCCGGACTGATCGCCGTCTCCGCAGGCCTCGTCCTCCTCGCACTCGTGACCCTCCCCACATTGCGCCTGGCCCTGAGGGAACGCCAGAATTCACCCGGCTAACGCCGATCAGCGACGGGCCTTGGCCAGGAGTCGCAGGATCTCGATGTAAAGCCAGATGATCGTGACCAGCAACCCGAAGGCGGCGAACCATTCGAACTGTCGTGGCATGCGGGCGTTTACTCCACGCACGATCATGTCGAAGTCGAGCATCAGGTTGAGTGCCGCCACGCCCACGATGATGAGGCTGAAGCCGATGCCGACCGGACCCGATGAATACACCGGGGTGACGAACCAGCCGAACAGCGACGCGATGAACGACACGAAGTAGAGCAGGGCGATGGCGAGCGTCGCCCCGATCACGATGCCGCGGAACTTGTTCGTCACCTTGATCAGGCCGGTGACGAAGAGAAAGAGCATCGCGAGGAACACCGCGATCGTCGCGATGATCGCCTGAAGGGCGATGCCGTCCCATGCTTCGTTGTAGATGTTGCTCAGCGAGCCGATCGCGATGCCCTGGACGATCGCATAGAGCGGGCCCGTGATGATCGCGAGTTGGGGCTTGAAGGTCGTGACGATCGCGAGGACGAACACCGCGAGTGAGGCGAGCCACCACCACCACGGCAGGCTGGTGCTGGAGTCCACGAGACTCCATCCCCACGCTCCGGCAGCGGCGAAGAACGCCAGGAAGATCATCGTCTTGACCGATACTCCGGCGATCGTCATGGCGGGTTCGCCCGACGGTGCTGCCGCTGCCGGAACAGGGGTGCTCGCAAGTGCGGCGTCTGTTGCGGGAAGTGTGCCGAACTCTCGCTCAAGGGTCGGATTAGCTATGGGTACTCCTCGTTGGTCGCCGTGATACTAGGCAACGGCGGTGGAGACGGACAGATATTGAGTGCGACGTAGCCCCAAAGTGTCTAGCCTCGCGAGCATGGCCCGTACAGATGGTGCAACGGCACGAAACCCAGGTATCCAGGACCGAATCGTCGCGGCGATTTCCGACGATATACCTGAGGAAAGGCGGGCGCTTCTCGAACCGTTCGCCCGCATGTACCTCAAGCGGTTGGCGAACGCCGACATCCCTGACCTCCCAACGGATCAACTCCTCGCTGAGATCTCCGACCTTCTCGACTTCTTCGACGCTCGGCCGGTCGATTCCCCTTCAATCCGCGTGTTCACGCCCAGCATGGCGCAATGCGGTTACACAACCCCTGGATCGGTCGTTCAGATCGTTTCAGATGACCGGCCCTTCCTCGTCGATTCGATCGCTGCAGCGGTGCTGAGAACGGGTGCCCACGTCGTGCGGCACTTGCACCCGATCGTCGGAACGGTTCGCAACGCATCGGGACACCTCGTCGAGATCGGTTCCGCGCGATCGGCGAGCCGGCGAGAGTCCGTCCAGCACTTCGAACTCGATCGCGTGCTGTCCGATGACGATGCATGGGCGCTCGAGGCCGATATCGTTTCCGTCCTGAGCGACATCGGCGTCGTTGTTCGTGACTTCACGTCGATGAAGGACGCCATCGAGGCGATGCTCAACGTCGCCAAGAGGAGCGTCCACCACTACTCCTATGAGGAGATCTATGAGACGGTCGACTTCCTGAACTGGCTGCTCGACGACAACTTCGTGTTCCTCGGCTATCGCGAGTACTCGGTGGTCGACGAGGGCGAAGGAGTTGCCGTCAAGGCGGTGCCGGGGAGTGGCCTCGGCATCCTGTCGGGGAACGGCACCGAGCCTTCGTCGATGCTCCTGGCTGACCTGCCGAGACACCTGGCCAATCGGTACACAGGCGGTGACCTCCTCGTCATCACGAAGACGAATCGGCATGCCACGGTCCATAGAGATGCCAGGATGGACTACGTCGGTATACGCAACATCGACGAGAGCGGCGTGATGGTCGCCGAACTCAGGTTGCTCGGATTGTTCACCTCGAAGGCGTATCTGACCCCTGCCGCCAAGATCCCCGTGCTGCGCCGGAAACTGCAACAGGTGCTTCAACTCCAGGACGTCATCGAAGGGTCACACGACTACAAGTCGATCATCCAGATCTTCGAAACGTTCCCCAAGGACGACCTGTTCGCAACGGCGGTTGAACCGTTGAGCGAGACCCTGGGCGAACTCGTCGAAACCGAGGAGAACCAGTTGGTCCGCCTCTTCGTGCGCAGGGACCTGCTCGACCGCGCGGTGAGCGTGCTCGTGACGATCCCCAGGGACCGGTTCAACGCCAATCTTCGCAGACAACTCCAGGTTCTGTTCCTCGAGCGGTTCGGAGGCAAGTCCATCGACTACAGGCTCTCCCTCGGCGAGTCTGGCGACGCCCGTATTCACTTCTCTGTCTGGACTGCAGAGGGAGCACCGCTCGACGTCGACATCCTTGAACTCGAACGCGAGGTCGTCGCCCTTGCACGCAACTGGGATGACCGCGTCTTCGACCAGATGAGCGCGGTCGTCGATGAATCCGAAGCGCGACGGCTGTGTGACGCGTGGACCGGACTGTTCCCAGAGTACTACAAGGCGTCAACGGCGTTGCATCTCGCTGCCGGGGACATCCTGGCGCTCGAGCGCCTGATGGGGTCCGACGAAGAACTGCTTGTGGGGCTCCAGAACGAGATCGGTACCGGCAAGGCCCCCGTCGAACACGACAGGCTGACGCGTATCACGGTATATCGCAAGTCAGGGAAGCTCAACCTGTCGATGGTGATGCCACTGATGGACCACCTCGGCCTCATCGTCGTTGAAGAGGTGCCCACCAGGCTCAAGAACGACTCTGGAACCTTCATCCACGATTTCGGCGTGCTGAGCGCGAGCGGCGAACAACTCGACATCGAGGCGGTCGGTGACAGGATCTCGGCAGGGATCAAGGCCGTGTTGTTGCATGAGGCCGAGTCGGACACGCTCCAGCGCCTCCTGGTCTCGAGTGGTTTGACCCATGACGAACTCACGATCTTGCGTGCGTACCGCAGCTACTGGCATCTCGTCACGCCGTCGTTCTCAAAGGGGTACATCGACAACGCGTTCGCCGCCCATCCCCGTATCGCCGAAGCCATCGTCAGGTTGTTCCAGGCCAGGTTCGGGATCGACACCGGAGATCCCTCTCCCGATGTGATCGTGGAAGAGATCACATCGTATCTCGATGAGGTCCGATCGCTCGACGAGGACAGGATCCTGCGGGGCTTCCTCGGCCTCGTGCTCGCCACCGAGCGGACGAACTTCCTCGTTGCGGGCCGCACGTCGCTCTCCCTCAAGTTCGCCTCTGGAATGGTGCCGGAAATGCCGGAGCCGAAACCGCTGTACGAGATCTTCGTGTACGCGCACGAGATCGAAGGGGTCCACCTGCGCGGCGGAATGGTCGCCCGTGGTGGCTTGCGCTGGTCGGACCGGCGTGAGGACTATCGCACAGAGGTGCTCGGCCTGATGAAGGCACAGATGACGAAGAACGCGGTCATCGTCCCGACGGGGGCCAAGGGTGGATTCGTGATCAAGGAGTCCGCAGACGCTGCCAGGCCGACCTACGACGAGGTCAAGGCCGGGTACGTGACGTTCATCAGGGGTTTGCTCGACATCACAGACAATCGTGTCGCAGGCGAGATCGTTCCGCCCCCATCCGTGGTACGCCACGACGGAGACGACCCGTATCTCGTTGTCGCCGCAGACAAGGGGACCGCTTCGTTCTCGGACACCGCCAACGCCCTGGCCAGCGAGTACGGCTTCTGGCTCGACGATGCCTTTGCGTCTGGCGGGTCGGCGGGTTATGACCACAAAGTGCTCGGTATCACCGCTCGGGGAGCATGGGAGTCGGTGAGCAGGCATTTCATGGATCTCGGGGTCGATATCGAGACCGAGGTCATCACCGCGGTCGGTATCGGGGACATGTCCGGCGACGTGTTCGGCAACGGCATGCTCCTATCCAGGCACCTGAAACTCGTCGCGGCGTTCGACCATCGCCACATCTTCATCGACCCGGACCCCGACCCGGCTGTCTCATGGGCAGAACGCAAGCGCTTGTTCGAACTCCCACGTTCGTCGTGGGCGGACTATGACCCCGGGTTGATCTCAGCGGGCGGAGGCGTCTTTGTGAGGTCGGCCAAGAACATCGAACTCACCCCGCAGATGCAACGCCTCTTCGACACCGAAGACGAACACCTCACACCGTCGGGGCTCATCCGTCTGGTGCTCGAGGCACAGGTCGACCTCCTGTGGAACGGCGGTATCGGTACGTACGTCAAAGCTCGCTCCGAATCGACCGAGTCGGTCCAGGACCGCTCCAACGACGCCGTGCGCATCAACGGCCGTGACCTGCGGTGCCGGGTCGTAGGCGAAGGCGGGAACCTCGGCCTCACTCAACTCGGACGCATCGAGTTCGAACGCTATGGCGGCCATGTGTTCACCGACTTCATCGACAACTCCGGCGGAGTCCATGCATCCGACAGGGAGGTGAACATCAAGATCTTGCTTGGTATCGCCGAGGCTTCGGGCAAGATCGACAGGAACGAGCGCGATGTGCTCATCGAATCGGTGTCCGATGATGTCGTCAAGGCCATCCTGTACGACAACTTCCTCCAGGCACAGATCATCTCGCAACGTTCGGCCACATCTGCGAGGTTCATCGAGGCATACGCCGATCTGATGGACAGGCTCGAGCGCGCAGGCATCTTGAACCGCGAGATCGAGTTCCTTCCGTCGACCGAGCAGATGCTCCAGCGCGCACGAGAAGGATCGGGTATGGCAATGCCTGAACTCGCGGTCCTTCTCGCCTATGCCAAGCGGAGCCTGACCGATCTCCTGCTGCGATCGGAGTTGCCAGACGATCCTCACTTCGAGGCCGACCTCCTCGGCTATTTCCCTGCTGCGATCGTTGAGCGGTTCTCTGAGGAGATCTCCCAGCATCCGCTGCGTCGTGAGCTGATCTCGACGATCGTTGCGAACCAGGTGCTGAACTCACAGGGGTCGACGTTCTATTCGAGGATGCGGACCCTCACGGGAGCATCGGCCGCCTCGATCGTGCGTGCGTACCGGATCGCCCGGATCGTTACCGATGCGGAGCGGCTGTGGGCAGACGTCGAGAGCCTCAATGGCATGGTCGATGCCGACACGGCACGCACGATGCTCAAGGACATCGACGGACTGGTGACACAGGTGAGTCGCTGGTACCTCAACAATCCGTCGGGGCTGACCATCGATCAGGTGATCGCCAGGGACAAGGAAGACTTCGCAACACTCGCTCAGGACTTTCCGAAGATCCCTTCCGCGACGTGGCGCGCACCGTACGAGGTGGTGGCCGATGAACTGGTCGCCAGGGGTGTCCCAACGAACTTCGCTGTGCGCCATGCGTACCAGCGTGCGTTGCGGCGCGGGCCCGACATCGTCGACCTCGCGCACCATGCCGACAGGCCGGTCGCTGAGATCGCCGCCCTGTACACGAAATCGAGCAGTGTTCTGCGCATCGGCTGGCTCGAACGCCAGATCCGCTTGTTGCCGGGGCCGACCCCCTTCGACCGTCTCGCCATCGAGTCGATCCGAGACGACCTCCTCACGCTCCGCCACGACGTCGTCGCTGCCGTGTTGAAGGAGGCTGACGGGTCGATCGATGGGTACCTCGCCATTCACGACCGGGCCATGCCGCGTCTCGAACGGTGGTACATCTGGCTGTCGCGCGAGGGCATCCGCGACGTCGCTACCGGTGTGATCGCGGTCCGCCGTCTCCGTCAGGTTCTTCTGGGCAAATAGGCGCTTACGTATTACGTATTACGACTTCTTAGACGAGTCATTGCCCGGCCGGCGTCGTCTGTTGACGGCCATGCTGAGTCCGATCCGCAGGTCGTTGATGAGCCGCTTCCAGTTCCCACTGACAACCCAGCCGACGACGATGCCGATACCGCGCATCCTCTCGGTGATCGAGATGGGGGACCGCATGATCGCATGGACGAACTCGCGGAGGCGGCGCCAGTTCGGGAAAACGATGCGCCCCGCCTTCCGGGTGTCGAACCAGGCCTCACGGTCGTGGCTGCGGTTACCGTTGCGCTTGCGGATCCGAATCGACCGTGAGGGATGATCACGGTTGTGGAAGAGCGGTTCAGGCACCTCGTAGAACGGCCCGAGAAGGACGAGTTCGAGGATAATGGTCCGGTCGCTTCCCGTGTAACTTCCGTGAAGCCGGGTTCGGTCGAGCGCCGACCTGCGCATCAGACCGAACACCGCTGCGTCGGAAGCTCCGCCGTGTCTGTACGGGTAGATCGCGGTGCGGATACGTATCGACACGTCGTCAGAACACAACCCGGGACGCGGCTCGCCATCACCGATGTGGGTCCCCTCTGCGTCGATCGAATCGAACATCGTGGATGCCACGACCGTGTCCGGGTTCGTGTCGAGTGCAGAGACGCACCGCTCCAGGAACACCGGTTCGATCAGATCGTCATGTGCCGACCACTTGAAGTACTCACCGCGTGACCGATGGAAGACGTCGTTGTAGTTGGGTGCTGCGCCGAGGTTCTGGGACTGGCGGTGGTAGTGGATCCGGGGATCCTTCGCCGCGTAGGCCCTGCATATCTCTTCGGTGCTATCGGTGGAGGCATTGTCCGAGATGACGATCTCGAAGTCCGTGAACGTTTGGGCCAGGATGGCATCGAGTGTCTCGGCCAGGTAGTTCTCACCGTTGTACACCGGTACCCCGATACTGACCAGAGGGACGTGCGACGTCATGTGAGCCGCCGCGTCCATTGACGATGCGGGTGATTGCGTGGGGCGTTTCGATTCAACATGGTGTTCACGTTCAACGTCCTACGGTGCGGGTTGGGTTGCCGCTGCAACATTAGCTCTCTTGACGAGACTTCGTGCCCCGCGTGTTATGTGAGGACTCAGGGCAGTCTCTGTTATTGGATGGAGACGCGCTCACCCGCCGGCTATGCCGCTCCCTGGATCGTTGCCGGTGAGGAGACCGTACGCATCGAAGATCCTTTCGAAGTGGACGGAGGAGATTCTCGGGTGGGTTGGTCGACCCGAACAATCCAGCGCCCGTCTTGTGGGGCCGCGAGCGACGATGCCCGAACACCAGTACCAATGATCGAGACCCCGCGTGACCGGCCGGATCGTGTGACACGGTGGGGCAACGCGTCTTGAAACAAACGTTCGTTTGTTATAGTGACGGCTCCAAGGGAGGGAGTTGTATGGA
>CAYUJA010000059.1:0-9511 GCA_964444875.1 uncultured Acidimicrobiaceae bacterium
AGCGCAGCGGTCCGATAGCGCAGCGGTCCGATAGCGCAGCGGTCCGATAGCGCAGCGAGCCCGCTACTTCCTGCGTTCCATGATCTGGGCGACCTCTTCGATGGGGGCGACGTCCTTCTCGATCCCGTAGAGCCTGACCTCTTCGGGTGCCGGCGGGAGTTTCTCGTCGCGGGAGATGTGCTTGATGTTGATCTTGAGGATCGCGTAGACGAACGTCAATGTCATGTCGATCAGATTGAAGAAAGCGTAGGGGAGATAGGCAAAGGTGGCGATGCCCAGGGACGCCGACATGTACGCCCCGCAACTGTTCCACGGGATCAGCGGTGACGTGACGGTTGCGGTGCCTTCGACCGTTGTCGACAGCATCTCAGGAGCAAGGCCCCTGTCCTCGTACTCCTGGCGATAGGAGCCTCCGGTGAGGACGATCGCTAGATACTGGTCTGCGGCGACCAGGTTGATCCCGATCGCCGTCGCACCCGTCGCCACGAGGATCCCCGAGTCTGACGTTGCCTTCTTGCGAAGTGGTTCGATGATCCGGCCGAGTTGGCCTGTGACCTGCATCACTCCGCCGAAGGCGAGGGCAGACAGGATGAGCCACACCGTGTTGAGCATGGACTCCATGCCGCCACCACTCAGGAGGTCGTCCAATCCGGCGAATCCGGTATTCGCCGTGAAGCCGGTCGCCATTGCGGACCACACTCCCTTGAAGAGGGCCAGGGCGTCCGGGAGATCAGGTTCTCCTACGAACGCGATCACGACATCTGGCTGGAATATCACCGCGATGATGCCACCGACGAGCGCACCGATGAGGATGGTCACCGCTGGTTGCACTTTCTTGATCGCCAGGATGACGACAACAGCGAGAGGGATCAGCATGATCAGACCGATATTGAAGGCACCTTCGATGACGTCCGTCGCTTCGGTGACGTTGAAGCTGCCTTCGGGCTTCGCCCGCAATCCGATAAAGAAGAAGATGACGGAGGCGATGATGATCGACGGCACCGTTCGGCGTGTCATCGTCTTGATGTGGGTGTAGAGATCGGTTCCCGAGACCGCAGGCGTCAGGTTCGTGGTTTCTGAAAGCGGTGAGAGTTTGTCTCCGAAGTATGCACCTGAGATCACCGCACCGGCTGTGATCTCAGGGGACAGGCCGAGTGCTATCCCGATGCCGACGAGGGCTGTTCCCAGCGTTCCGACCACGGTCCAGGAACTTCCGATTGCCAGAGCGATGAGTGCGGTCACCACGACCGTCGCGATGTAGAAGAAGTTCGGATTGAGGAAGCGGATGCCGTAGTCGGTCAGCGTCGCGATCGTTCCGGACATGTTCCACGTGCCGATGAGCGCACCGATCGAAAGCAGGATGAAAATGGCTCCGATGGCGGTGGTGACGCTGTCGATGGCTCCCTGGAAGATGTCCTTTGGCCTGTGGCCGTGGCGCAGGCCGATCCAGCCTGAGACCAGGGCGGTGAACAGCAGGGCGACCTGGACAGGTCCTCCGGTTGCACCGTCGCCGTACAGGACGAACGCAAGGACGATGAGTAGGACAAGCACGATGACGGGTGTGTATGCGGCCCACAGTGAGTTACGACGGATCGTGAAGGTCTGCTCGCTATCTTCGGCCATGATGCCTCTCCTGTGATCGCAGCGTGCTCGGCGTTACGCCACACCATACACACGACTCCATCAGCGCTGAAGTTGCCGCCGTCACGCCCGATGGTGCTACAGCAGGTCTGCGAGTTCGGTGAGGATCTCGTGCAGTGGCGGGTAGTCGGCGATGCCTGTTCCCCGGTAGAGATAGGTGACCGTACCTCGCGCATCGACCACGGCGATCGCAGGCAGCACGGCGTAACTCGCTGTGATCTTGCCCTGCTTGCGGTTTCGTACGAATGCCAGCGTGTAGTTCCACCACGCTTTCAGGTTGAACAGGAACTTGGTGAACGACTGGCGCCCCATATCGAACCTGCGCGAGAGGTTGTCGTCGCGGTCCATCAGCAACTCGTACGGGATCGACGTCTCCATGAGATGTGTGGCCTGGAACCCGGCTGCGGGGGCGACGCCGACCACGGCGCCACCGTTGTCGACTATCGACGGATGGGCTGTCGCCAACTGCGCCAGCATGTCGAGGCAACCCGCTCAGCCGTAGTACCTCGCCAGGATGACGATCGTCGGTACCTCGATGCGGTCGCCGAGCATCACTGTGTCCTTGTCAGGTGTTGTCAGCTGAACGTCGGCTACGGAAAGCCCGGTTGGTGTTGCATGTCCCATGCTTTCACACTACCTCGGCTTCGGAGCCTTCGAACTTCCAGTGCTCGCGGGACGCCCGTGCTTTGTCCAGGTCGACGATGGCAAGCAGGATCAACCCGACGATGAAGAACGCTCCCACGGACAAGATCGCGGTCCTACCCGATCCGGTCGCCGCGCTCACAGCCCCGAACACGAGAGGGCCGATGCCAGACAGTTTCGAGAAGACGGAGTAGAAACCGAAGAACTCCGCCGAGGCCTCCTCAGGGATCATCGTGCCGTAGAGGCTTCTCGAGAGCGCCTGGACGCCGCCAAGCACGAATCCGACGACCACAGCCATCGAGAGGAAGCCGACAGACGAGCCCTCAGGGATGAAGTAGGCACCTGCAGCGATCCCCGTCCAGACTACAAGTGAGATCATGACCGCGTTCTTCGGGCCGATCGTCGTCGCAAGCCACCCGAACATCAGCGCGCCGAAGAAGGCGATGAACTGCACGAGGAGGAAAGCGAATGCGATGGTCTGCAGTTCGAGGCCCAGGGTGTTCTCTGCGTACACGCCTGAAACAGCGATAACCGTGCCCGTGCCGGAGTTGTAGATGATGAAGGCGACGACGAAGAGAAGAAGCTGGGGGAATTGCCCGAGCTTCTTGACGGTGCTGACCGTGCGTTCGAACCCGATCGACGCGTACATCTTCAGGCCGCCGCTGTCGGATCGGCCCTGGTCGTCGGGGAGTCGCTTCAACGAGAACAGGGAGAACCCGATCCACCAGATGCCGCTTCCGAAGATCGCGATCCGTGCCGCCAGGGTCTCGGTGAGCGCTGAATCATCGCTGGATAAGAAGATGAGCACGAAGGCGACGAGCAGGTAGAGGCCGCCACCGAGGTAGCCGAGGGCGAAGCCCTTCGACGAGACCCGGTCGATGGTGTCGTCGCTGGCGATCTCAGGAAGGAACCCGTCGTAGAACACGTTCGCTGCGACGAAACCGAACTGGCTCACGATGACGACGACCAGGAACCAGGGAACGAGGCCTTCGGGGATGAAAGCAACAACGAGCGTGAAGAACGCCCCGACGAACGCGAAGTTCCTCAGGAAACGTTTCTTGGCCCCGGCGAAGTCCGCTGCTGCACCCAGCACGGGCATGACGAGCATCAGGATGATCGACCCGATGCCTATGAGGATCGAGAAGAGCGCTTCGCCTGAAAGCCCCCAGTAGGTGTCGCCCATCATGATCGAACCGGTGAAGAACGCTCCGATCACGGCGCCGAAAATAGTGATGTACGCGGAGTTCGCCCAGTCGTACATGGCCCATCCGAAGATGGTCTTCTTGTCGTTGCGGATGTCTGTGGTTTCAGCCATGAAGCCACAGTAGTTGACAGTTGACAGTTCACAGTTCACAGCCGGATCGTGGAAGCCGTCCGCTGCCCGACGGGACTTCGCATCCCATCCCATGCTCGAACTGGCAACTGTGAACTGTCAACTGTGAACTGTGAACTGCAGTCACATTCTCAGGATCTCCTTACCCTTAGCTCACAATATCTTGAGGCTGGGTCGTTTCACTGGCAGCATGCATACCACCGGGAGTCCCAATGAAGAAACTTGCACTCGCATTCGTGGCGATGGCTCTGGTCGCTGCGGCATGTAGCTCTACCGACGATGCGCAGGTTGCCTCGCTCGACAGCACCACATCCACTGCTGCAGGTGATGCCGCCGACGACCGGGCCGGCAACGAAGCGATCATCCTGGAGTTCTCCCAGTGCATGCGTGACAACGGTGCGGAGGACTTCGAAGATCCAGCGATAGGCCCCGATGGTGCGATCGAGTTCACGTTCGGAAACCGGGGCGTGGGAACGACCGAAGAGCGCGAGGCGATGCGCGATGCGTTCAACGCGTGCCAGGACACTCTCGAGGGGTTCGCGTTCGGTCCGGGGACGATCGACCGTGCCGCGATCGAGGACTCGCTGTACGAGTTCGCGGTGTGTATGCGTGAAAAAGGCATCGATGTGCCAGACCCGGACTTCTCGACACTGCTCTCAGGCCAGGGCGATGGTAGCGGCGCCGGCCCGTTCGGCGATGCACTCGACACGGACGACCCCGAAGTCATCGCCGCGCTCGATACCTGCAGGGAAGTGTTCGGCGACTCGTTCCGTATCGGTGGGGGCAATGGCTGATGAGCACGAAACAGCCGACAGCTGACGGCCAGCAGCCGTCGGCCGACCTAGAGCAGCCGTCGGAGGAGCCGTCAGCCATCAGCCGTGAGCCGTCAGAGGAGCCGTCAGCCGTCAGCCATCAGCCTTCAGTCAGAAAGAGGCGGGGACGGGTTTGGTGGCTTGTGGCAGGTGTCGCTGTCGTGGCTATCGCCGTCGGGATCGGCATCGGGATCGTCGTCTCATCGTCTGATACCGAAGAGGTCGTAGCCGTCACACTCAACACGGCAACCGTGGAGCGGACAGATGTTGTGGCCACGGAAACCTTGAATGGGACGCTCGGATTCGAGGCGAGCGACCCTGTTGCCCATCGCACGTCGCCTGAGGGCATCACGACGGTACGCGGGTTCGCGTCGGGCGTCGTCACTTCCGTCGTCGGTCAGGGTGAGTTCATCGAATCCGGGGACGTCCTGTACGCGATCAACACACAACCAGTTGTCGTCCTCGCCGGCGACATCCCGGTGTACCGGGCGTTCAACTCACGGATGTCAGACGGCTCAGACATCGAGCAACTCGAACAGGCGCTCTTCGACCTCGGGTTCGACCCTGATGAGGACATGACCATCGACGAGGACTTCACATCGGCAACGGCCGATGCCATCGAGCGACTCCAGGAGTCACTCGACACCGACGAGACGGGACGCATCGACCTCGGTTTCGTCGTGTTCAGCCCGGAGGTCTCCTATGCGGCTGAGGTCTTCGTGGAAGTTGGAAACGAGACCGGCCCGGGTTCACCGATCATCGCTACCTCCCGGTCGATCTCGGGTACCGCGACCGCTGTCGCACCCGAGGGCAGCACCGTCGGCCACGGAGACACGATCGTCGAGGTCGACGAGGAACCCATCATCGTGATGCTCGGTGACCTCCCAGGCTACCGGACCCTTTCACAAGGAGACTCGGGGCGCGACGTGCGTCAACTCGAGCAAGCCCTCGCCGATCTCGGTTTCGGAGAGGACGATTTCAGGGTCGATGGGAACTTCGATCTCGCAACCACACAAACAGTCGTTGCGTGGCAGGTATCTGTCGGGGCGGGTCCCGACGGTGTCGTGAACCTCGGAGACGTCGTGTTCCTCCCGGAACCCATCCGAATCGGCCAGCAACTGGTGAACGTCGGCGACACCGTCACGAACGGGACCCCGCTGGTATCGACATCGGCGAGTTCAACGACCGTCTCGGTCGAGTTGTCGACCGACGACCAGGATCTCGCCGAGGTCGGAGATGCCGTCGTCGTCACGATGCCGGACGACTCGCGTGAGCCTGCAACGATCACCGAGATCGGAACAGTCGTCCAGGCGAACCAGCAGGGGGTGACCTACTTCGAGATGACGGTGACCCTCGACAACCCGGACGCTGCGCTTGGCCTCGATGAGGCACCGGTGGACGTCGAGGTGGTGGGTGATCGCGCAGACGATGTGCTCGCCGTGCCCGTGACGGCCCTGATCGCCCTCGCCGAAGGCGGGTACGCGGTCGAGGTCGTGGCGGACGACGGGTCGACCTACCTGGTCGCGGTGGACCCCGGCCTGTTCGCCGATGGCCGCGTCGAGGTCACGAGTGACGGCCTCGAAGCTGGTGTGGCAGTCGTTATCCCATGACAACGGAGACGCTCGCCCGTCGCGGCACGGCCCTTGCTCTACATGGCGTCACCAGGACCTACGAGGGCACGCCGCCGGTGCATGCCCTCATCGACATCGACCTCTCCATTGCAGACGGTGAGTTGACCGGCATCGTGGGACCATCGGGAAGTGGCAAGTCGACCCTCCTGCACATCATGGGAACACTCGACCGTGCGACGTCTGGAACCGTCAAGGTGGCAGGACTCGATGTAGCCAAGCTGTCGGACAAGGACCTGTCCGCGATCCGGTCCCGCCATATCGGATTCGTCTTCCAACAGTTCTTCCTGCTCGCAGGCGAGTCGGCACTCGACAATGTCGCCGATGGATTGCTCTACACAGGGATGCCACTCGCTGATCGGCGTGAACTCGGGTACGCGTCGCTCGTGCGCGTCGGACTCGGGAACCGGGCGACACACATGGCGACCAAGCTATCGGGCGGTGAGCGCCAGCGCGTCGCCATAGCGCGGGCTGTGATCGGAAACCCGAGGATCGTGCTCGCGGACGAGCCGACGGGGAACCTCGATAGCAGCACGGGCGCCGCGATCATCGAACTCCTCGAGGATCTCAACGCGGAGGGGGCAACGATCGTGGTGATCACACACGATCAGGACGTCGCCGTGCGTCTGCCTCGCCGGATCTCCATCCTCGATGGACGGATCGCCGATGACGGGGGTGTTGGCACATGACCACCACCCGCATCGAGGGAACGGAGCTGACACCTTCCAAACTCGCTCCGGTCGATATGGTCCGCGCAGCGGGTATCGGCCTCAGGACCAGACGGCTGCGGTCCGTGCTGTCCGCGCTTGGAATCATGATCGGGATCGGTGCGATGGTGGCCGTCCTCGGTCTCTCTGAGAGTTCGAAATCCGATCTTTTGGCCCAACTCGACAGGCTCGGCACCAACATGCTCCAGGTTCAAGCCGGTACGGGTATCGGGCTTGGATCTGGCGAGCTTCCGAGTGAAGCCGCGAGCATGGTTGCGCGTATCGGCCCCGTCGAGATGGTCACGGCGGTGTCAGACGTGCCCGACACGAGGGTCTACAAGAACGACCTCGTCCCTTCAGGGCAATCGAGCGGGCTCTCTGTTCGGGCGGCAGAACCGAACCTGCTCCAAACACTGCAAGGGGAGATGGCCGATGGCGTGTTTCTCGATGAGGCGACACCCGACTATCCCATAGCGGTCCTCGGCTCCGTGGCGGCGGAAAGGCTCGGTATTCGATCGCTCGATACGCCGATCTCCGTCTGGCTGGGGGACCAGTGGTTCTCCGTCGTCGGGATCATGGAGAGCCTCGAACTCTCCTCGGACCTCGACAGGGCGGCGCTCGTCTCACAAGGTGCAGCGACGACCTACCTCGTCGACGACATCGTCCCTTCGACGATCTATGTCCGCACCGACCCTGCGTCCATAGACGATGTGCGGGGCGTGATGGGTGCGACCGTCAACCCGGAGAACCCGGACCAGGTCGAGGTGACCAGGCCGTCGGATGCCCTCGAGGCGAGAGAAGCGGCCGAGTCCGCGCTCACGAACCTGTTTCTGGGGCTCGGCGCTGTGGCGCTGCTCGTTGGCGGCGTCGGAATAGCGAACGTCATGGTGATCTCGGTGCTCGAGCGCCGCGGTGAGATCGGTCTGCGACGTGCCCTCGGGGCAACCCGCAGACACATAACGGTGCAGTTCTTCGGAGAATCGCTGCTACTCGCCGGTATCGGTGGTTTCGGTGGCGTGCTCCTCGGCGTTGCCGTCACCGCCGGTTACGCAACGCTTCAGGGCTGGGGTGTGCTCGTGCCTGCCATCGCCGTCGTCGGTGGGTTCGTCGCTGCACTCGTCATCGGAGGGGTCGCTGGACTGTATCCGGCGATGCGCGCTGCACGCGTTTCACCGACCGAGGCGTTGAGGACGTTGTAGTGGGTGTTCCGATTCGCCGGATACACCGGTAGCCTGCCGACGTGTCAAGAATCCTCACCCCCCGCTCCGCTGTCGCGTCGATAGCCCTCGTCATAACGCTTATTGCCAGTGCCTGCACTGGATCTGTCGGTTCGTCGACCTCACCCGGGTCGGAAGGGACCACGTCGGGGGAACCGACCACGACCGCTGTTCCGCTCACAACGCTGCCTGAAGGTGCGATTCCAGGGAACGATTCACCGTCGATCTCCCCCGAGGTCGCCAAAGAGATGAGGCAAGAGATCGGTGAACTCATCCTCGACACGGAGGAATCCAGAGCCCTTCCGTTTCTGTCCGTTCCCACGGTCACCATCTTGGACCAGGCAGCGTTCACCGAGCGTGTGAACACCGATCTGAAGGCCGACCTCGCTGAGGAAGACCTCTCGACCGATGAGGCGTTGCTCAAACTGCTCGGCATGCTCGAACCCGGCGACGACATCGAGTCCATGATCGTCGATTTGTACACGGAGCAGATCGCCGGTTTCTACGATCCTGAGACGAAGGAACTCGTGGTCCCCGTCGCTGCCGACGGAATCACACCGCTCCAGAGGATCACGATCGTCCATGAGTTGGTCCATGCGCTCACCGACCAGCACTTCGACTTCAACGACGAGTACGAGAGGCGGATCGACGAGGGCAACGGCGATGACGTGTCTGCAGCCCTTGCGCTGATCGAAGGTGACGCCACGTACCAGCAGTTCCTGTTCCTCGAATCGATGAGTCCCGAGGACGCGGCAGACGCTGCTCTCGAGGTTCAATCATTCGACCCGGTGGTGTTCAACTCGATGCCAATGTGGCTGCAGAGGGACCTCGGCTTCCCGTACGAAAAGGGTCTGTCTTTCGTTGGCCAACTCATGTCCACGGCCGGGCTCAAAGGGGTCGATCAAGCGTACGAATCGATGCCGACCGCGACCGAGCAGATCCTCGACCCGAACAAGTACCTCCGAAATGAACAGCCGGAAGACATGACGCCGCTCACGGTCGACCTGGCCGGCTGGCAGATGGCCGATGAGGCGACGTTCGGTGAGTGGGGCATCCAGCTGTTGCTCACAGAAGCCGTCCCACCTGGCGCTGTGACCCAGGCTGCAGCCGGATGGGGGAACGACTCCTACAGGTTCTTCACGCGAGGTGCCGACGCGGCGATCGCCTGGTCGTACCAGGGGGAGACCGAGAGGGACGCAGAGGATCTCTCTGATGCCCTGATCAAACACATCACCGACGTGATGGGTGCAACCAATGGACAGGAGTCCCTCGGTGGGTTGCTCTACGACGGCGGTAGCCCGTATGTGTTCATCGACCGTATCGACGACAGGGTCGTGTTCATCGCATCGACCGATCTCGTAGCCCTCGAGTCATTGCGCCAGCAACTGGGCGTTTGAGGATTCAGTGTCAGTTGTCAGTTGTCAGTTGTCAGTTTCGCGCATCCGCTACGTGTGCGAACTGTGAACTGTGAACTGTGAACTGTGAACTGGAGGCCGGAAAACGTCCTCGTCCCTCTTGAAATCAGCGTTGG
>CAYUJA010000060.1:0-9456 GCA_964444875.1 uncultured Acidimicrobiaceae bacterium
GCGTTGGCGAAACGGAACACGAGGAGGTTCCTGACCGTCTCCTTGCCGAGATAGTGATCGATCCTGTAGACGTCGTCCTCGCTGAACACACGATGGATCAACCGGTTCGACCGCATGGCCGACGCGAGATCCACGCCGAACGGCTTTTCGACGACGAGCCTGGTCCAGCCCGAGCTCTCATCGAGGCCGCTTCCGTCGATGCCGGCGACCGTGGCATCGAGATGGGACGGCGGCACAGCGAGATAGAGCACACGGTTGCCGCTCAGACCCGCGCCAGACTCGATCGACCGCACGAGGTCACCGAGGGCGGTGAACGATCCGTCGCCGCCGACGGCGTGGTAGGCGATCGTCCCGCCGAGGAACCGCTCGGTGCAGTCTGCCTCGATGTCGGTGTCATCGAGACTGGCACGGATGATCTGCGTGAACTCTGCATCTGAGCGCACCGTCGTGCCGACACCGATCACCGCGTGGTTCGTGACCCCCGAATCAATGACGGCACGCGCCAGTGAGGGCAGCAGTTTCGTTCGCGCAAGATTGCCGGTCGCACCGAAGATGACGAAGGTCACGTCCAGACTCATCACAGTGCCGATTGTGTTGCCTCGATAAGGAGCCTGAGGCCGGTGTGTGGATCGTCCCCGAGGTCGACGCTGAGCGTGCGGCGGCCTCTGGACTCGAGTGCGGCGAGGTCTCCCTCGGCCTGGGCCGCGATCAGTTCGTTGAAGGTGAAACTGGACCCGGGGACGGACAACCGTGCGCGGGCAGTGTCGACGATCTGCAGGAAGAGCCCTCCCGGGGGTCCTCCCTTGTGTACCTGGCCGGTCGAATGGAGGAACCGTGGGCCGTATCCAGAGGTCGTGTACACCTCAAGGGCGCCGTCGATGACGCGGCGGAGCGTCTCGATGGAGTCATCTGTGGAGCGAGTCGGCTCGAGGTAGGCCTGGATCGACACGTACGACGGATCGGGTGTACTCAAGAGATCGCGCAACGAGCCGACGAGGCCACGAGACGAGATCGACACCGGTGGTGTGGATGGGCTTTCGAGTTCTCCAGCCATTGCTGAGGCCGCCAGTTTCTTGGCGATCTGGACGTCAGGCTGGTTGAACGGGTGGATGCCGAGCATCTCGCCGGCGACCGCTGTTGCGAGTTCCAGGACGAACATCGCACCGGCGATGTCGGAGGCCTCAGAGACGGTGATGGTGAAGTCGGCGCCTGAGAGCGCCTCGTTCGCGATGCTCACGGTGACACCATCGGGCGCGCTCGATGGATACGGGCCACCGTCGACGGGCACGATCCCCTTGCCATCTTTGCCCGTCGACTCGGCAATGAGCTGCTCGGTCCAGATCGGGAGGGCGCCGACAGGGTCTGAAGCGATGATGTGCACCTTGTCCCGACCACCGAGGGCCTCGGTCGCCAGGAGGGCACCGAGCATGAAGGCCGGGTTGTCCGCGAGATCGACGTCGGGACCGCACGATCGTGCTGCCACCGCTGCCGCATCGAGGAGCGCCGTGAGGTCGGCCCCCGTGAGCCCTGCGGGCACGAGCCCGAATGCCGTCAATGCCGAGTACCTGCCGCCGACGGTCGGGTCGGCAGAGATGGACGCTCGAAACGACCTATCTGAGGCGATCGTGTCGAGCGGTGTGCCGGGGTCGGTGATCGCTATGAAGTGGTCTCCTGGGGTCTCGAGGTCTGCTTCGGCACGTGCCCAGAACCAGTGGAAGAAGGACATCGTTTCGAGTGTGGTCCCCGACTTGGACGCAACGACGTACCAGGTCGTGTGCGGGTCCGTCCTGGCATCGACGGCCGCCACAGCATCGGGGTGTGTGGAATCCAGGACGACCAGTTCGGGATCGTCCGGTCCGTGGGGGAGTGATGCTGCAAAGACCTCCGGTGCGAGAGAGGAACCTCCCATCCCACACAGGACGACATGGCTGATCCCCGCGTCGAGGGCATCGCGGTAGAGTTGTTCGATGGTTGTGACCAGGCCACGAGACGTAGCAGGGAGCGTCAGCCAGCCGAGCCTGTCTTCGAGTTCAGGGACCGGTACTTCGCTCCAGACGGTCGGATCGCGTTTCCACAGGCGATCCATCAGCCGGTCGCGGGTCCAACGCTGGATCTGCTGCTCGACCGCGTGACTTGTGGGCGCGGGGCGCCAGGCGAGGGTCATGGTATCAGCCGAGTTTCGACGAGATCGTTGCAAGCAGGCTGTCGAAGGCCGCTGCGAACGATGCAACACCGTCTGTCTGGAGTTGGGCGGTGATCGCATCGAAGTCGACGCCCACTCCCGGGAGAGACGCTATGACCGCGTGCGCCTCGTCGACATCGTCGAGCAGGGAGTGTGGTTTGACCGTCCCGTGGTCGACGAACGCGTCGATGGTGTTCGGAGGGGCGGTGTTCACCGTGTTCGGCCCGATCAGTTCTTCCACGTACATGACATCGCTGTACGACGGGTCCTTGGTCGATGTCGAGGCCCAGAGCACCCGCTGTGCCCGGACACCGTCGGCGCGCTGGTCTGCGAAGTCTGACCCTTCGAATATCGCCCGGTACCGCTCGTAGACCACCTTGGCGTTGGCTATCGCAGCTTTCCCTCGCAGGGCGGCGGCATCTGTGGTTCCGATCGCATCGAGCGCCGCATCTGTTGCGGTGTCGACGCGAGATACGAAGAACGACGCCACGGATGCGAGAACGGTCGGTTCCGGTGCGCGCAGGGTGCCACGTATGTACGCATTGGCTACTGCCTCGTAGTCCGCCATGGAGAACATCAGCGTTGCGTTGATGTTGATACCCGCAGCGGTCAGTTCCTCGATCGCAGGGATGCCGGCTGGGGTTGCAGGAACCTTGACCATGAGGTTCGGCCGGTCCACCTGTGCCCACAGTCGTTTGGCATCGGCGATCGTGCCGTCGGTGTCGTCGGCGAGCCTCGGTGAGACCTCGAGGCTGACGTACCCGTCGCCACCGCTCGAGTCCGAGTAAACGCCGTGCAGGATGTCCGCAGCGTTCTGGATGTCCGCAATAGCGAGCGCTTCGAACGCTTCGGCGGCATCGGTGGTCGTGAGGGTTGAGAGTTGGCGGTCGTAGAGGTCCGAAGCGCCGATGGCCTTTTCGAAGATCGATGGGTTGCTGGTGACGCCTCGTATCCCTTCGTTTACCAGGTCCGAGAGTCCCGAGCCTTCGAGCATGTCGCGTCTGATGAAGTCGTACCAGATCGATTGGCCCTCGTGGTGTAGTTCGTTGAGTTTCGTCATGGTGCTCTTTCGTCGATTGTCTGTCTTGTCGGGGTTATGCCTTGTCGGCCAGGGAGTTGATGAGGCGCTGCACATCGTCGCGAAGTTCATCGTGCTCGAGAGCGAGTTTGACGGTCGCCTCCACGAATCCAGCCTTCGAGCCACAGTCGTAGCGCTGTCCATCGAGTCTGACCGCGTGGAACGGCCGTGATGGGATCGATGCGAGCAGGGCATCGGTCAGCTGGATCTCCCCTCCGGCTCCCTTGGCGGTGGTCTCGAGGATCTTCATGATCGGCGCTGTGAGCACGTACCGGCCCACGATCGCCAGGTTGGACGGTGCCATCGATGGGTCCGGTTTCTCGACCATCGACTCCACTTTGATGGCGGACCCGGACGACGGCCCCGGTTCGATGATCCCGTACTGGTCGGTGGATGCTTTGGGCACCTCATCGACGAGCACGACGTTTCCGCCGGTGCGGTCGTGGACCTCGATCATGGACGTGAGCGATGGCGGATCGGCGAGGATGAGCTCGTCTGCAAGCAGAACGGCGAACGGTTCGTTTCCCACGATGTGGCTGGCGCACCAAACGGCATGGCCGAGGCCGAGAGGTTCCATCTGGCGCACGTAGGCGACCTGGCCGGGGCCTGGTCGCAGTTCACGGAGTCTGGCGAGGTCTTCATGCTTGCCACGGGCCGCAAGGGTTTCCTCGAGTTCGAAGCTGATGTCGAAGTGGTCCTCGATCGCCCCTTTGCCCCGGCCCGTCACGAACACGAAGTTCTCGATGCCTGCAGCGCGCGCTTCGTCAACGGCGTACTGGATCAGTGGCCGGTCGACGATCGGGAGCAGTTCCTTCGGGATGGACTTGGTGGCGGGGAGGAACCTGGTTCCCAGCCCGGCAACGGGGAAGACCGCTGTGCGAACGCTTGACGTCATGATGTGACGATGCCCGAGATACGTTCGGCGTGACCTGTTGCTTTGACGTTGTACAAGGCGGTCTCGATGGTGCCGTCGTCTATGAGGAAGGTCGACCGGATGATCCCCGTGTACTCCCGCCCGTAGTTCTTCTTCATGCCATACGCACCGTATGCAGTGGCGATCGTATGGTCGGGGTCAGACAGTAGGTCGAAGGGAAGGTCGTACTCGGCTTTGAACTTCGCCAGCTTGTCTGGCGTGTCCGGTGAGACCCCGATGATCTCGTACCCGCGGTCGGTGAAGGTCTGATACCGCTCTGCGAAGTCGCAGCTCTGCGTGGTACACCCCGGTGTGAACGCTTTCGGGTAGAAGTACACGACGAACTTGTTGCCTGTGAATTCTGCCGAGCTTCGCTGCGTTCCTGTTTGGTCTGTCGCAGTGAAGTCCGGTGCCGTGTCGCCTGGTTCGAGTCGCATGTCTCTCCGATTGGTTGCTGGGAAGGTTAGCTCATGAGGTTTCGGCTCGGAGGCGGAGCTGGCCACAGGCGGCGTCGATATCCTGACCCCGTGTATCGCGCAGGGTCACGTTCGCTCCATGCCTCTTGAGGGTTGCGATGAACCGGTTCACGTGGTCGCGGTCTGGCGGCCTGGCTGTGCTCAACGGTGTGGGGTTGAGAGCGATCACGTTGACATGTGCACGGATCTCGCGGGCGATGCGGGCGAGACCTTCGGCCTCGATATCCGAGTCGTTCTCCCCGGCGATGAGCGTCCATTCGAGGCTGATGCGCCTCCCTTTGGCTTCGTAGTAGTCGGATGCGGCAGCGATCACGTCGGCGATCGGGTACCGGTCGTTGATGGGGACGAGCTTGGAACGCTCCGAAGGTATGGTCGAGTGCAGGCTGACGGCGAGGTACACCGGCCAGGGTTCGTCGATGAGCTTGCGCATGCCGGGGACGAACCCGACGGTGCTCACCGTGATCGATCTGGCGGACATCCCCATCAGACCGGTCATCCTGTCGATGGACTCGATCGTATTGTCGTAGTTCGCCAGTGGTTCCCCCATGCCCATGAACACGACGTTGGTGACGCGCTCGGGGCTCCGGGGCAGGGGAGTTGCAGCGAGGTACGCGTTTGCATAGGCGACCTGTGCCACGATCTCGCCGGCATCGAGATGCCTGTCGAATCCGAACTGGCCCGTCGCACAGAAGGTACAACCCATGGCACAGCCGACCTGGGAGGAGATGCACAGCGTGGTCCGGTTCGCATAACCCATCAAGACCGCCTCGATCGGTGACCCATCGGCGCAGCGCAACAGCCACTTGATCGTCTGGCCCCGGTCGGCGGTTTGTTCCACCTCGACGGTGAACGGCCAGTGCTGATCCCTGATCTTCGCCCGGAGTGGCTTCGGGAGGTTGGTCATGTCGTCGACCGTGAGAACCGGCGTCGTGTACAGCCAGTCCCTGACCTGGTGCGCCCGGTACGGTGGTTCGTGTCCGAGGGCCTCGCCGAGGTTCTCGGGGTCGGTGAGGTACAGCACGGTCAGCTACGAGTTCGTGCTTCTTCGATCCACGTCGTGGCCATTGCGACCGAGATCCCTGTGGTTGCAGCGAGTTCCTCGGCGGACGTCGCTGCTATGTCGGAGAAGCGGTTGACCCCGGCCTTGTTCAGTTTGCCTGCCTTGACCGGGCCGATGCCCTTGATCTCGGTCAGGTCGTCAGGTTGTGGCGGCACCCGGAACAGCGGGGGCGGTTCGTCATGAATCTCAGGTGTGGGTAGCAGCCGGTCGCTCAATGCCCAGATTACAGCCCCGAGGCCTGCGATCGCGCCACCGATGCGGATGAGGTTCTTTACCGTCTGGTTCATGCGCTGATTCTACAGTGAATCGCTATCCCGAACACGATCCATAGGGGGTGAGGCGACTCCATGGAGCGTACCAGTTGCTGCCTGACCCAGCGATGGCCGCACCGGCTGCGATGTTGGCCTCGCCATTGTACGGGGAGGCCACGAGGCCGTTGGAGTCTTTGAACCCTGCGCTTGCTGCACGGCCGGCCCAGTACCCGATGAGATGCTGCATGAGTCCGGAAGCCCCGAACGTCGCGTTGTACGCCCGCGGATCACCCTTGGACTCCCTCTGGATGATCCCGAGGACGCAGTCCACGCGATCGGCTGCCCAGTACTTGGCGACGAGCGACCTCCATACTTCGACGCTGCGAATGCCTCCGGCGTCGGCGGGCCAGTTCGGCGACCACTTCGGTGACGTCGACGTGGCCTTGGTAGTCGTGGTCTCGTCCTCATCGTGCGGTGCGGTGGTTGTCGGTGTCTCGTCGTGCGGTGCGGTGGTTGTCGGTGTCTCGTCGTGCGGCGCGGTGGTCGTAGTCGTTGGCGCCTTGGTTGTCGCCGTCTGTGGCAGCGAATAGTTGACGACGATCCTCGTAGATGACGTGTTGCCTGCGGCATCGGTTGCTGTGAAGGACGCCCCGTTTGCGCCGGGGACGACGCCAAGCATGATCGACCATGTGCCGTCGTCGTTCACCGTCGCCTCGTATGGGCCTGAGCGGACGGTCGCACCCCTCTCGACGGTCCCTGTGAAGGTGACGATCGTGGAGTCCACGGTGTCTCCATCATGTGGTGACGTGACCGTGAGCGACGGGGGAGTCGAATCTGGTGCAGCACCCTCGAGCGCTGCTGCGGCGGTGGTCGTTGTTGTCTCGACGTCCAGCGTGACTGTCGCGTCTTGTGCGGCGTCTGTCTCGTCGCTGGAGTCCGTGGTGTCGCCCGCCGATGCCTGCGTGTCAATCGATGCTGTCTCTGTGACCTGTGTCGTGGCGGTACGGGTACTGGGGTCAGAGACATGGAGCGCAAGCACGGCAGATGCGACTCTGGCGGACATCTGCTCTCCCGGGGCGCCGGTGGCAACGGTCGACTCGGCGGTTGCCACCCCGTCGCCTGAACTCGCAGACGGGGAGAACGCGGCGAACCCGACCACCGCGACCAGGGCGATGACAAGAAGGCCAGCATATGCAAGGGGGACTCGAGGTCTCACTCTTCTCCGCGGATATCTCTTGTGGTTGTGCATGCCGAAACGGTTCGTTCGGGGACATGGCATTGATTCATCGACACCGCCAGCGCGGGGTGGACGTCTCTGCTTCGGTCAGGATATCGGCAAGTGCCGAGTACAGCAACCCGAACCATGGAAGAAGTTGGAATAAGCTCTGTATCGCGAACTCCGATTCACCGGTACCGTTCACCCATGCACACACTTTCGAGGCTTCTCGCGCTAGCGGTATCTGTGATCGCTGTCGGTGCCATTTCGGCGTCCGTGGCACAGGCATCATCGCTCGTGACGTGCCCGCAGCGCTTCCCCCAGGCTTCGTGGGAGTTCGTGAGCGATGGAGACGTCCCTGTCTACACGACCGGAGTCCCCGACGCCATGGGCGAGAGGTTCGCCGGCGAGATCGCGATCTCCAGTGGATGGATCACCGACGACATCGGGCCGTTCGAGACGGCGGTGTGTCTCGTCGGTGATGACATGGCGTTCATCGGTGACCAGTACGCACGGGGATCGGTCGGCTTTCACGCCCACCAGGAACTCGAAGAGCGTTTCGTCATCATCGAAACGGAACGGCCAGGTTTCGTCGGGCCGGCAGCAACCTTCGCAATGGCCCACCAGGCGTTGTGGCAGAACAATGGGAACGAGGCGTTCCCGGAGCCGATCGCCTCGGTCATCGGACAGTACTACAGGGCGAGGATCCTCGAACGACTCGACCTGTACCACTACGAGGTGATGATGGAGAACTTCTTCGACACCGATTCCGTGATCAACTGGACCGAGTCCTCCCAGGAACCGGTCCAGGACTGGATACCGGAGAACAACTTCAAGGCGATCGGAGATTTCGTCGACTTCGCCGTGTCCCAACGCGGAACCGGAGTCCTGCTCGAGACAGACGGTGCGGTGTGGTCCGAGATCGAGGGCGAGTGGCGGTCTGCGTTACGAGCGGATCTCACCGGGAGGGAAACCCCGACGACAGACTGGGCGCTCGGAGTCGGCATCGCAGCGCTCATCCTCGTCGTAGCGCTCATCGCCATCGGTCTTGGCCTCTACTCGAAACACCGCAGGAAACAACGGGCGGTAACAGCGCCCCCCGTCCCCGGTTTCTTCTCCGAGAAGTAGATCCAGACCGTTCTTACGTAATACGACCTTGCTCATTTCCGAGGTCCCAGGAAACCGATGCCCCATGCAATGTGCATCACACCGATCGCAGGTGCGGCGAGCAGCGCAGCGGCGTCTCGCGTGCGCAGCGCCTCGTAGACCCCGGCGCTACCGAGCGCTACACAGTACGCACCGATCGCGACGCCGCCGACCCTGCGCAGCGGTGTGGCCAGGAGCAGCGCCGACGTTCCGAGTCCCAGGACGAGCGCGGGCGGGGCGGCCTGGCGTGCCTTGATCGATGAGGGGTGCATGCACAGGACCCTGCGTTTCCACCGCCCGTAGTCGCTGTACTGGCGCCACAGGGCACCGAGGGTTGGCCTTGGCGCATAACGCACCTCCAGGGATGGATCGAACCAGACCGTGTACCCGGCACCACGCAACCTGACGTTCAATTCGTAGTCCTGGTTCCGTTCAAGCGTTTCGTCGAAGCCACCGACCGCAGCGAGGGCGTCGCGATCGAACACGCCGAGGTAGACAGTGTCGACTGCGCCCGGCGGTCCACCTGTGTGGAACCTGGCATCACCCACGCCAAGCGGGTTGCTCATCGCCGCTGCGATGGCTCGCTGCATCGGCGTTCGACCCACCGCTCTCTGCACGCCGCCGACATTGGCTGCTTGGGTTTCTTGCATGACCTGGACCGCTGACTCCACATAACGCGCAGGAAGCACCGAATGTGCATCGCACCGAACGATCACATCGCCACGCGCCACGTCGATCGCAGCATTGAGGCCTGCAGGCGTGGATCTGTTCGGGTTGTCGACGAGGTGTACGGGATGTGACCGTGCGTAGGCCTGGACGATGTCCCGGGTTCCGTCTGTGCTCATCGCATCCGCAACGATGATCTCCAGATCACCGGTGTACGTCTGATTCAGACAGGAATCCAGAGCCGCCGCGACACTGTGCGCCTCATCGCGCACAGGGATGACGACGGAAACAGATGGGAGGCCTTGGGAGCTGATCACGCCGATACGCTACCAATCATCTGACTCCGGGCGCTGCCCGTTGAGGAACAGACGTGCGGCCGGACAACGGGTTCTTCGGATGTGAGCAGGGTATATACGTAGTACGTAGAGGATGCGCGGATAGGGGTTGATTGGCCCCCTCCGCCTCGCA
>CAYUJA010000061.1:0-9434 GCA_964444875.1 uncultured Acidimicrobiaceae bacterium
ATCTCTCCCCCGGTCCTGCGGGGGAGATGGGCCGAGGAACGAGGGCCAGAGAGGGGTCCGACACCAGCCACCAGCATACGAACATCCGCTGATCCTCCAAGTACCAAGTACCAAGTACCAAGTACCAAGTACCAAATACCAAATACCTCCGCTGCTAACCCTCGGCCTGACCGGTTGATGCCACAGCCTCGATGAGCGCAAGAGCGCTGCGAGCGAAATCCTCGCCGAAGTCTCCCTCTGCCATGGCCGCCCACATGCTGGGAATGACGGTGTCCTGGTATGCCTGCCTGATGAGGTCTCCGGATTCGTCTGCAGGAAGATCCTCGTATGCACCGAGAAGTACCTTGGCGAACCCATCTGCGAGCGTTGCCACCATGTCGACTTCCCACGAACCGTCCTCGCGCATGCGCGTGATCACGATCGATCCGGTCGTCTCGCCGCCGGACACGGGCACCCGCGCGAACTCTGCGCCCTCGGAGGTGAACGTCGACGACTGGCCAACGTTCAGGGTGGACACAGGACGCGACGCGAAAGCGGCGAATCCCTTGGCGAACGAACTCCAGTACCCCGTCTGCACATCGAGAGGCACGCCATTGGCGAGATACTCGTCCGTCACCTCCGCAGGGAGATCGTTCTCGGTACCGAGGATCAACGCAAGTGAATGAGGTTGTATCGCATCGGAGGCGGCCTGGGCGTCGCCAGAATCGATCGCCTCGAACCATGACGCCACGGCGCTCTCCGGCGTGGCGTGGCCCACCGGTTGGGCATCGCCACGCGAACAGGCTGATGCGACCAACGCGATCGCGATGAGGACGAAGACGGTTCTTTTCACGCCGGAAGGGTACCGCCAGAGGTCTGTAACCGGTCCACACTAGTGTTCCCGTCATGAGTTTCTCGTGGCCGAAAGCTGCAATCGTCGGCATCGTCGCCGGATTCCTTTCGGGCCTCCTCGGTATCGGCGGGGGCGTCATCGTGGTGCCGGGTCTCGTCCTCCTCGTGGGCCTCGACCAGTATTCGGCGGCAGCGACATCGGTGGCCACGATCGTGCTCACAGCGTCTGCGGCACTTCTTGCGTTCGGCACCGGAGGCTCCGTCAACTGGCTCTTTGCAGGGATCGTGTTCGCAGGTGCCGCGGCCGGTGCGTGGACGGGCGCCCGCTACATGCACAAGATCCCTGAGTACGTCCTCGCAGGGGTCTTCACCCTCGTCCTTGCCGTATCGGCTGTGCGGATGTTCATCTGATGCCCCCGGTGTTTGAGATCATCGGCCTTCTCGTTCTCGGCCTGTTCGCAGGCACCCTTGCGGCGACGCTCGGTGTCGGCGGAGGGGTCATCTTCGTGCCCATCTTCGTCTCGCTGTTCGGGTTCGCACAACTCGATGCTCAGGGAACGTCTCTTGCGATCATCGTGCCAACGGCGATCGTCGGTGCGATCACCCACGCCAAAGCCGGTCGGGTCTTGTGGCCTGTCGTCGCCGTCGTCGGAGGGACAGGACTCTTCGCCGCGTTCGGCGGTGCCATACTCGCTCAATCGATGAACGAAGCGCTTCTGCGTCGGATCTTCGCCATCGTCCTCGTGGTCCTTGCCGTCCGGATGGCCATGCGAACCTACCACCTGTGGCAGGCCACCGGGGAGTCACCTACGGTCGATGCTGGCTGACACGACGCCCGTCGTGCGCAGTGTCCGTCTCGCCTCAGCGCTCCCGAGGCCTGCTCTCCTCCACAGGACAACGAGGTACGCAAGGCCGATCGCTTCACCCGCCCACATGACAGGGTCGCTCAACACGTCGGCGGCGTAGGCGCCGTACGTCGAGAACCCGCTCGAGGTGAACGCCGTCCCGAGAAACGGCCACCAGAGGGTCTCCTGAGCGTTCCACATGGCGTCGAGAAGCAGGTGAAGCAACACACCGGTTGCCAGCAACATCCACCGCTTGCGAACCGGCCCTCTCCTGGTAGCGATGAGCACGGCGACCATGAGCAGCGACCCGAACAGGAAGCCGTGGCTGACAAGCCTCACCGTCTCGAACGAGGACCATCCCACGATCCCGATCGGTGTATCTATCAGGTCGGGGAGCAGTGCGCCGAGGGCGAGAAACCGGAGATCCATCGCATCGTCACGGAATGAGTACCGAATGAACGCCACCGTGGCGCCGACATGCCAGAACAGCACCGTTCACACGACGAGTATCGAACGACAGTGGATGCAGCGCGGTGGATCTTCCTTGCTGACCTTGGACACTTCGGCTGCCGAAAGCCTGAGGTGGCAGGCACCGCACACGCCATCGGTCAGCCTCCCGACGACACGGCCCTGCCTCGTCTCACGCATCTTGTCGTAGATCTCGAGGAGATAGTCAGCAACGAGGGAGATCGAGGCCTTCTTCGATTCCTCTTTGATCGCCAGTTCCTTGTCGATGACCCTCCACTGGTCCGATATCGAAGCACCGATCTCGTCCTTGAGCGTTGTTACTCCCTCGAGTTCGAGTGTCAACCGCTCCACATCGGCTTCGGCGCTCTCTTGGTCTTCGATGAACCCGATGACCTCATCCTCCATCTTGGAGACCTTCCCATAGAGCATCTCGACTTCCCTTCGGAGGTAGTCGGCATCGCGGGCGGACATACCCCCTGCGTACAGCCTGTTCTGTTCCGCGGCGGCCTTCTCAGCGGTCAGTTCGAGTTCACCGTTCGTCTTGCGCAGGTTGAGATCCGCGTCGGACAGGAGTTGCCGTGCAGTCGCGAGTTCGGCGGTCAAGCGCTGCACCTCAGCGTGGGCGGCCTTGTACTCGCTGAGTTCGGGAAGGGAGTTCCTCGTGTCGAGTAACTTGTCGATCTTCAGATCGATGTCCTGGAGGTCAAGCAGATCGGCAAGACTCGTGAGTTGTTCCACATCAGTCCTTCCACGGGTAGGGATCAGGTCCGATCCGTTGTGTGTTGTCAGTCATCGTGATTATGACATCGTACAGTGCATCGAATCCGGGCCGCTCGGTCGGAATGTGGCCGGCATCGATGACAGCGAGTCCGTTCTCTGCCGCCGTGACGGCTTCGTGATGTTTGACATCCCCGGTGACGAGAACGTCAGCATCGAGGGCCACAGGTATGAATGAGCCTCCCGAACCGGGGACGACGGCTACCCGTTCGACCATGCGATCGGGGTCTCCCGACAGCCGCGCCGACGTTTCGAGGTCACGCGACACGTTCGCTGTGAGCCGACCGAGCGGGGCCGGGCGGATGGAGCCGATCCTACCGATGCAGCGTCGCGGGTCATCGTCCTCGCATCCGAAACCGACAGGGTTCTCCAGACCGACCACACGGGCAAGCGCATCCGCTGTACCCCCAGGAGCGGCATCGAACGCCGTATGGACAACGATGACGGAGATGCCCGCGATCGCGAGACGGAGCGCTCTCCCTGAGGCGGTTGGGCCGTCTACGAACGATGCGGTTGGGGAGAACAGGAGTGGATGGTAGGTGACGACTGTGTCGATACCACGAGCTACGGCCTCATCGACAGCGGGAGGCGTGAGTTCATGGCACACACCCACGGTGCCCACGGATGCGTGGGGAGACCCGAGCTGAAGCCCGACCCGGTCCCATGAAGCCGCTCTCGCGAGATCGATCACGTCGTCGATCGTATGGACGAGGTCTTGCACCAGCATCACCTGGGATGCTACATGGTCACCCGAGGTTCTTGACCACCGAGGCAAGGCCGTCGACCATCGGGGTGGTTTCGTATCCAAGCGCCTTCAGGAGCGCCGCGACACCGACGTTGTCCGGTTGGTAGTAGGCGACGAACTGGTTGATTCCCACGGATCGTGCATGAGGCTCGATGTGTTCGAGGATTATCGAACCTACTCCGTGCTGTCGCCACTGCGGGTCTACCACGATCGCCACCTCAGCGAATGGCTCCTGAGCGTTCCCCTCGTATCGGCCGATGCCGATGCTGTTGCCTTCATCGTCCATGGCGACAACAGCAAGGCGCCAGACGTAGTCGAGCGTGACGAGGTACTCGATCGCCCCACGCCCTTTCGGCGGCGCACCGGTGAGGAACCGGCGTTGGATGGTCTCGGAATCGCCGAACCTGAGCGCATGCTCCATTCGGCCTGAATCAACGGGTGCGATGGGCCTCAAGAAGATCCTCGCTCCACCACCCACGGTGACCCACCGCTCGAGAGACCGTGGATATCCGACGGGCACGTCATCGAGGTGCATCGGAGAGAGGTCGGCGTCGTGGAGTTGTGTCATGGGTGCCGTTCCAGATCGATCTGTCGTGTCGGGCCGATGAGATGACGGTCCGATCTCGTCCGTGTCCCGACACGAACGCTAGCCGCTACGAGATTCGTGTCAGAGTATCGAGCCAATCGTGGGATACTTGGGGTAGACACCAGTATGCCTGTCCAGGGAGGACCCATGAGCGATATCGTCGAGATCGCAAGCTACGGAACCACGTTCGCCGCCCGGGCTGCTGCTGCCCACCTCGAGTCGGAGGGTATCCGCTCGTCCGTCGTCACGGACAATGCCGGTGGAGCGATCCCTTCGATGTCTCTGTTGTCTGACGGGGTACGCCTCATCGTCGCGGCAGACGATGCCGAAAGGGCCAACGCCATACTCACCGACTTCTTCGATGAATCCGAGGTCGAGGAAGCCGAAGAGGCAGCCGAGCGCACAGAAGAAGGCTCGAACGCCTGACGACGGTCAGCGGGTCCTACGACGTAGTCGACCGGACCCGGGTGTCGTCACACCGCCGTTCCCCGACGCTTCCCTGCCCGACGGAGCACGAGACCGAAGAGCAAAGGCACCAGCGTTATCACGACCCCACCGCCGACGGTCTCCCCAATGTCTCGCGGGCCATCCAGCAACCCGATGAACAGAAGCCCCCACATCACCGCTACGAACAGAACCAACAGGTTCCCTACGACCCTCATCCACCTGCCTGATCCGGTGAGCGCTCCTGTGTTCACAGGCCGGGCAGGCGCGGGGGCCGAATAGCTCGGTTCGCTCCTCGGTGTCACAACAAGATGGTCCGGCGTAGACGACGCGACCCTCCTGTCTCTTGAGGTGTCCCTCGTAGCCTGAGCCGTCATCTGGTTCACCCTCATCCGGTCGGACATCGCAGGGGTCGGCATCTCCTCGGGCATCTCGTCAACCATCTCGTCAGCCATCGAGAAGTTCACGCCACCGATTGCCATCCCCATGTCCGAGAGGTCGCTGTCGACCTGTGGCAGGAAGTCCTCCTTGGCAAGCAGGAGCTTCTTTTTGGCCCGCCGGATCATTTCTTCGCTGCTCAAGTATTCGATCGCCATGGGTCCATTGTACGCGAGACGCACAGGGAAGACAGCCATCCCCCTGCCGTGAGGGATAACAGAGGAGCCCTGCGACGATGTAGGGGGATAACGCGAAGCCCACAGCCCACAGACCACAGCCGAAGCTGGCTGACAGGTGCGAGACACCGGATGCCGCCAGTGGAGTGTGTCACTCGATGTCGACCCGGGTCACGCCCTCTGTCTCGAGTGCGAAGTCCGGGCCGTAGGCGAGCGACGGGGTCTGGAAACCCGGTGAGACATCACCAGACAGAACCTTCTCGACGGCTGCGAGTGCGGCCCTCGTGGTCCACACCTGGCCCGGTTCGGGTCCGTGGAGACACGACACCGCCCGGTTGCCGTCATCATCGGTGACCTCGCCCCAGACCGTTGCAGAGGTACGATCTCGCTCGTCCTGGGTTGAGCCGCCCTTCATGGCACGCTTGGCAGCATTGCGGACGATTCGCGATCTGAAGAACACCCGCATCCTGTCTGTCAGATCCATCTGGCTCACCATCTCGGGGTCGAGGACGGTGTAGACCTCGATGTTGGGGATCCCTGTGCTCCGATAGGCCAGGAAGATGTCGCCCCACGTCAACAGGGTGGCTTCCACCGGTCCTTCACCACAGTCCACGATCCTCTTCGGGCGAGCCCCGACGACGTCGACAACCTGCCCATCCACCCGGCGACGTTTGCTGCTGCCATATGGGATCAACTCGATCAAGGTGTTGAGGGTGCCCGGAGGGAGTCCTGCAGGCCCGTTGCTATGGAACACGAGTGTGAGCCTGGTCGCACCGGGCAGGCGAGACGCAAGGTGGGCAGCGAGGCAGTCTGTCGGCACGACATCGAAACCGACGGCGGGCAGGAGCATGACACCTTTTTCCCTGGCCTCGTCGTCGTGGCCGGCAATGGAATCGAATACGGGTGGTTCGCCCGTGATGTCGAGGTAGTGGGTTCGCGTCCTGAGACATGCCTCCACGATGGGCTGGTGCGTGTGGATGTATGGACCCGCAAGGTTGAGGACAGCGGGTGCATCCCGCAGGATCGTGTCGAGCATTTCTGGCCTGTCGAGAGACACCGTCCGGTGCTCGAGTCCCAACTCGTCTGCCTGCTCAGACACGGTTTGGGCGTTGCGACCCACCAGCAGCGGCCGCAGTCCCCGCTCGACGGCCATCCTCGCAGCTGCGCGCCCGACGTACCCTGTGCTTCCGTACAGCACGAAGTCTGAAGCCATACCGCTACTCCCCTGATCGATCGAGTCGACCCTAGCGAGTTCAACTGACCCGTCGGTATCGAAGTCGCCTGTTCGGGTAGCACCGTCCCATCGTGGGTGGTGTTTCGTTTCTTGTCATAGGCAGTTGATATGTTGTGGATATGACAACGACAGCCACCTACGAAGTGCCATTCGGCCGGGAGCCTTCGGGCGACGAGCACCTCCCCTGGGTGGATCCACGTACGTATGAACAGATCCCGCCGCGTCTCGACAGCATGCAACCCGGTCCGATCCTGGGGGCGTATCTGTCGTCGATCGACGTATCGAAGGTCTCACCACACGACCAGGTTCTCGTGTTGCGGGCGAACGACCGCATGATGTCTCACTACAGCGCTCAGCGCTATCGCGATATCGCTGCTGTGCACACGACGTACGCCTCAGACGATGGCAGCACCTATGTCGAGGCCGGTGCGGCGAGCAGCGCCGAGATCCGCCTCGCACTGAGGCTCACCCGCACCAGTGCAGACAACGAACTCGCCTTCGCACTCAGCCTCGTGCGCAGGTTGCCTCGCCTTTTCGACATGCTGGTGAATGGCGCCATCGACCTTCGCCGCGCAAAGACGATCGAACGGGGGACTGTCCATCTGTCGGATGCCACCGCACAGAGCGTCCTCGACCTGGTTGCAGACCTTGCACCAGACCTCACGACGGGGGAACTCGGTGCCCGGATCAGGAAACTGTGCATCGAGGCGGACCCCGACGAGGCGAAAGACCGATACGACACGGCGTATACGGATCGCCGTATCGTGATCCGGCCGACAGATTCGGGCACGGTGAACCTCATGGGTTACGACCTCCCACCGAACGAGGTTGCGGCGATCATGAGCAAGGTCAACCGGGCGGCCCGCGACCTCCACGGGACTCCAGGCGAAACTCGGACGATGGACCAGTTGCGTGTCGACATCTGTCTCGATCTTCTCCACGGCATAACACCCCTCGCTGATACCGGGGCATCGAACACGGGTGTGGTCGACATCATGGTCGACCTCGACACTCTCGCGGGGCTGACAGACAACCCCGGCGACCTCGGTGGTTACGGTCCCGTCATAGCCGACATCGCACGCACGATCGCCGACGAGAGCCACGATGCGCAGTGGCGCATCGCGACGATCGACGACAACGGGGAACCCGTTCACATCGGGACGACATCACGCAGGCCGACTTCCGCTCAGCGGCGCCGTGTCCAGACCAGGCATCGCACGTGCGTCTTCCCCGGATGCAGGATGCCGGCCATCATCTGCGACATCGACCACACCACGGCGGTCCACGACGGAGGCAAGACCTGCGACTGCAACCTTGCGCCGCTGTGCAGGCACGACCACTGCATCAAACACGCAGAAGGGTGGACCTACAAACGCACATCCGATGGCCGACACCAATGGACCACACCCTTCGGCCATACGTACACCACGACCCCGAATCGCGCTCCCCCGTGACACGCGTTTCCGCTCTCACCCACGCAAACAAGCGACCGTGAGCCACAACACAGCGACACGCAGACTTCGGACAACGCGATCCCGAGATTTCGAACAACCCCCGGGCGTCGAACTACCCGAACAACCCGTCGGGAAGGTCAACCGTGATGACCCGCCCATCGAAGTCGACCTGAGGCACGAGTGCCTCGACGAAGGGAACCTCTGCCCGTGCGCCATCGGGGCGAACCACCACGAGCCTGTCCTGGACACCTGCGATGATCACCTCGACGACCTCTCCGACCGGCGATCCAGACATGTCGACAACCGAACAGCCGACGAGGTCCTCTGGCCACCATTCCCCCGCGGCGAGTTCGCGTCGGTCGGCCGCATCCATGACGAGTTGCACGCCCTTGAGGGTTTCTGCGGCAGTGCGGTCTTCGATGCCCGCGAAGTGGACCCGAAGATCTGTTCCCATCGGGTCGATCGACGCGATCGTCAACAATCGGGAGGGATCTTCGTTGGTCTCGAACGATGCAGCGGGGACAAGACGGTCGTGGGCATCTTCGAGAAGCCCACGAACAACAACATCCCCGCGGATTCCGTGCGCCCTGCGCACGTACCCCACGGGGATGTTGTCCTGACCAGAAGTGGCCATGTGGATCGTCCGGAATCAGTCGAGGAAGTCGACCTCTACGGCGAGGCCCTCTTCATCGCCGGCAGCGCCAGACACGTTGCGGATGGCACGCGCAACTCGTCCTCGCTTGCCGATGACACGGCCCATGTCGCTCTTTGCGGTACGAACCTCGGCGACAACAGCGTCGGCACCATCGGCTACGACGTTCACTTCGATCGCATCGGCATCGTCAACGATCTCCGACACAACGTAGGTCACAACTTTTTCGACGATTTCGCCCTGGCTCATGTTTCTTCCGAACTGTCGGCGGTTTCTGGTTCTTCAGTGGTCTCTTCGACAGCCTCTTCGACGGCATCATCGACCTCTGCGGAGGCCTCTGCTACTTCGACGGCTTCTTCAGCCTCTGTGGAGGCCTCTGCCGCTTCGACGACTTCGTCGGCGGTCTCTTCGACAGCCTCGGCGGAGGCCTCTGGTACTTCGACGGCTTCGGCCTCGACCTCTTCGGTCTTGGCTGGCGTCGGGGCTACAGCTTCCGGTTCGTCGCCACCGATGGTGTGGATGTCACCCTTGGCGACCCTGAACTGCGTCCAGGCACCGGAGATCTCGAGAAGTTTCTGGGCACGTTCCGTAGGCTGTGCGCCCTCATGCAGCCAGTACAGGGCCCTGTCGTTGTTGATCTCGACGACCGATGGTTCCTGCTTGGGATCGTAGAAACCGAGTTGCTCGATGTACTTGCCGTCGCGGGGTTTGCGTGAGTCCATCACGACGACGCGGTACGTCGGCTGCTTCTTCTTGCCAAGCCGCGTCAGGCGGATCTTGACTG
>CAYUJA010000062.1:0-9433 GCA_964444875.1 uncultured Acidimicrobiaceae bacterium
ACGGGAACTAGTGGGTCGTCCATGCAACGGCACGGTGGATGTCGGTCGGCCCCCTCTGTCTCGTACCTCGACATCTCCCCCAGCAAGCTGAGGGAGAGAACTCACGTGCCGCCTTTGAGCGACTTCGGTAGCCAGCTGAAACGCTGGCGCTCTGGTCACACGCACATCTCTCGAAAGGCATCCTCATGAACGACAAACTCATCATCTTCGATACCACATTGCGCGACGGCGAGCAGGCGCCTGGCATCGCCCTGTCCCCCGACGACAAGGTCGCGATCGCGACGCAGCTCGCAAAGCTCAAAGTCGACGTGATCGAGGCAGGGTTCGCCGCGTCGAGTCCTGGAGACTTCGAGTCGGTGTCGCGGATCGCGACCGAGGTCTCGGGACCGGTCATCGCCTCGCTCGCACGCACACATCCCGATGACATCGACCGCGCCGCAGACGCTCTCAAGCGGGCAGACCGCAAGCGGATCCACGTCTTTACATCGACGTCGCCGATCCAGATGGAGCACATGCTGCGCAAGACGCCCACCGAAGTCCTCGCTGCTGCCCGAGAGGGTGTGGCACGAGCGAAACGTTATGTCGATGATGTCGAGTTCTCGCCCCAGGACGCCACACGATCCGACCCCGACTTCGTCGTCGAGATCTGTCGGGCGGCGGTGGACATGGGTGCCACCACGATCAACATCCCCGATACGGTGGGTTTTGCGATGCCGGACGACTTCGTCGAGTTGCTCACGAAGGTCTTCGAGGACGTCCGCGGAGGCAACGAGGACGTCATCATCTCCACCCATTGCCACAACGACCTCGGGATGGCCGTCGCGAACTCGTTGTCAGCGATCGGCGCAGGCGCCCGCCAGATCGAAGGCGCCATCAACGGCATAGGCGAGCGCGCCGGTAACACATCGACCGAAGAGATCATCATGGCGATCACCACGCGCCCCGAGCACTTCGAGGTGGAGATCGGTGCCGACATCAGGGAGATCTTCGAAACGTCGAGGCTCGTGTCCAGCCTGACGGGATACCCGATCCAGTACAACAAAGCGGTCGTCGGCCGGAACGCCTTTGCGCATGAATCCGGCATCCACCAGCACGGGGTGCTCCGCAAGCGCGAAACCTACGAGATCATGGACCCGACGGCCATCGGTCGGACCTCGGTCCTCGTTCTGGGCAAGCACTCTGGCCGGGCAGCGTTCGCAGATGCACTGAAGAAACTCAACATCACGCTCGACGACGATGACTTCTCCCGCACCTTCGATCGGTTCAAAGAGCTTGCAGACCGCAAGGGCGAGATCAGCGAAGAGGGCGTCCGTGCGATCGTCGCCGTCGAAACCCGGAGGGATTCCGACGACTGGGCACTCAAGGGACTCCGTGTGTCTGGCGGCCCGGACGACGATCCCGTGGCCACCGTCATCCTCGAGCGCAACGGCGAGACCATGGAATCATCGGCAAGTGGCGATGGTCTGATCAACGCAGCGTTCGTGGCGCTCCAAGACGCCTATTCGCTGCCTGCAAGGCTCGCAGACTACAGGGTGTCAACGGTCACCTCGGGTGCAGATGCGATGGCAACGATCAACGTGATCCTCAAGGTCGGTCCGACAACGTACTCCGGCATCGGCATCTCGACGGATGTGGTCGAAGGGTCGGCTCAAGCAATGGTGTCCGCACTGAACAAGGCTGCTTTCGAGCATGCAACCGACGAAGAGGACGCGCCGTAGATGCGGGCATCGTTCGTACTCCTTCCCGGCGATGGTATCGGCCCGGAGGTCATCACGGAGGCCGTACGGGTTCTCCGGGCTGTCGCGTCCATCTACGGCCACGATCTGGCGTTCAGCGAACATCTGGTCGGCGGTTGCGCCATCGACGCGACGGGGTCCCCGCTCCCCACATCGACCCTCGAGGCTGCCAGGGACGCAGATGCGGGGCTGCTTGGGGCGGTCGACGGGCCGCGATGGAGCGACCCGCTCGCCAAGACCAGGCCCGAAGACGGCTTGCTCGCGCTTCGTAAGGAACTCGGCCTCTTCGCCAACATCCGCCCTGTGAAGTGCCATCCCCAACTCGCCGATGCCTCACCGCTCAAGCGTGAGATCATCGAGGGAATCGACATCCTGTTCTTCAGAGAACTGACCGGGGGCATCTACTTCGGGGGTTCGACGACGTCCAACGACGGCACAACCGTCGAGGACCACATGCGCTACTCGGTCTACGAGGTCGAACGGATCGTTCGCCTCGGGGCAGAGGCTGCCCGTGGACGCTCGAAGAAACTCACGTCGGTGGACAAAGCCAACGTGCTAGCAGTCTCGAGGCTCTGGCGATCGGTCGCAGATCGCATCATGGCCGACGAGTTCCCAGATGTCGCCTACGAGACGGTGCTCGTCGATGCAATGGCGATGCACCTTCTGTCACGACCCGGGGACTTCGACGTCGTCGTCACAGGCAACCTCTTCGGGGACATCCTCACGGATGAAGCATCGATGCTTCCCGGATCCATGGGACTTCTCCCATCCGCTTCGCTCGGATCGTCTGGCCCAGGACTGTACGAACCGATCCACGGATCTGCACCCGACATCCAGGGTACGGGGGCTGCCAACCCGCTCGCAGCGATCCTCGCCGCGGCGATGGCGCTGCGCCATTCCCTCGGGCTCGAAGCCGAGGCCGTGGCGGTCGAATCCGCCGTCGATTCCGTCCTCGACGATGGCATGAGAACTCCCGATATCGCTGCTGGAGGCCCGGCCGTCACGACGTCCCAGATGGGGTCGGCCGTCGTCTCGGCGCTGCGATGATGCGTCTACTCTGAACGACACGGGATCTCGATGGAGGACAGGATCGAACACCGGGCAGACATAGGAGTCATCGGTCTCGCCGTGATGGGCCAGAACCTCGCCCTCAACCTCGTCGACAACGGATACCGTGTTGCTGTGTTCAACAGGACGGCTTCGAGGACCGAGGACTTCGTCGCATCGCGTGCCGGCGGCGACGCCGTCATCGGCGCCTACGACCTGCCTCAGTTCGTCGATTCGATCCAGCAGCCACGGACGGTGTTGATGATGATCAAAGCAGGCGAAGCCGTCGATGCACAGATCCAGGCCCTCGTCCCACTACTCGACCCCGGCGACGTGATCATCGACGGCGGGAACTCGCTGTTCTCCGACACGCAACGCCGGCACCGTGCATGCGCAGGAACCGGGATTCTCTACGTTGGCGCCGGGATCTCGGGTGGCGAGGAAGGTGCACGCCACGGCCCATCGATCATGCCTGGCGGCGACCCTGAGGCGTGGCCGATCATCGCCCCCATGCTCACCGCGATCGCAGCCAAGGTCGATGACGAGCCGATGGCTGCATGGATAGGGCCGGGAGGTGCAGGGCACTTCGTCAAGATGGTCCACAACGGCATCGAGTACGGCGACATGCAGGTGATCGCCGAAGCCTACGACATCATGCGCCGCGGCATCGGCCTGACACCTGGCGAGATGCATGAGCACTTCGCCGTTTGGAACACAGGGGTGCTCGATTCGTACCTGATCGAGATCACCGCAGACATCCTCGCACACACCCAGGACGACGCAACGCCCACCGTCGACCTGATCCTCGACGCCGCGGGCCAGAAAGGCACAGGCAAATGGACGGTGATCTCGTCGATGGAGGAGGGCATGCCTGTCACCCTCGTCGGTGAATCGGTCTATGCACGCATGGTGTCCAGCCTCATCGACGAACGTGCGATCGCGGCATCCGTGTTCGATGCGCCCATCGACCTGGCGCCTTTCGCCCAAGACGGCGTGGTCTCCGACCTCCACGACGCGCTCTACGCATCCAAGATCGTCTCGTACGCACAGGGATTCATGCTCATCCATGCCGCCAGTGCCGCGTACGACTGGGATCTCGACGCCGGAACGGTCGCCGGCATCTGGCGGGCAGGGTGCATCATCCGGTCGAGTTTCCTCGGCAACATCACCGACGCCTACCACAGGCAACCCGATCTGACGAACCTTCTGCTCGACGAGTTCTTCGCATCTCAGATCACAGCAGCGGTGCCGGGGTGGCGCCGCACCGTAGCGCGTGCCGCGGCGTCGGGAATACCTGCACCTGCGTACTCGTCGGCACTCGCGTTCTTCGATTCCTACCGCTCGCACAGGCTGCCTGCGAACCTCATCCAGGCCCAGCGAGACTATTTCGGTGCCCACACGTACGAGCGAATCGACAAGCAGCGCGGAGACTGGTTTCATACGGACTGGACGGGACAAGGAGGCGACGTGACATCAGGGGAGTACCAGGCATGACGACAACATGGCCACGGGTGATGCCCGCACTCGTCACGGCGTTCACCGATGGCGGCGAACTCGACCTCGAGGCCCATGTCGGGAACGTCGGAGTAGCCGTCGAAGTGGGGGCGCACGGCGTGCTCATCGGTGGGTCGACGGGAGAAGGACCGTACCTCGAACCTGGTGAACGCTCGAAACTCATCAAGGCAACGACAGACGCGTTCCCCGACCTCACCGTCGTGTGCGGAATATTCGCCGAATCGACACGCCAGGCAGAGCGACAGATCTGCGAGGCCGCCGACGCTGAAGCCGACGCCCTGCTCGTCGTGACACCGACGACGCTCGTACGGGGTCGGCGAGAATGGGTCGTCGACTACTTCGAGTCCCTCGCTGATTCGTCTCCGCTCCCGGTGTTCCTGTACACCGTGCCGGCGGTGACCGGCTACGAACTCCCGTGTGAATCGGTGGCGGAACTCGCAGGCCACCACAACATCATCGGTATGAAGGACTCAGGCGGCGACACGAGCCGCCTCGATGCGATCGAACGGATCATGGACGACTCGTTCATCGTCTATGCGGGGAGTTCGCGTGTGCTCCTCGACAGCGCCGATCGCGGCGCCTACGGGGCGATCACCGCAAGTTCCAACTACGCCTTCACCATCGTCTCGAAGGCCCTCGAAGGAGACACCGCCGCACAGGATCGTCTGAGGCAGATCGTTTCGGTCGTCGAACCCCACGGTGTGCCTGCAACGAAGTACGCCGCATCGCTGGTCGGCATGAGCCCTGGACGTGCCCGCCGCCCGCTGCCACCACTTCCCGAGCAGACGAGAACCGCGATCGAAGCAGCCATTCTCGGCTGACGCGGTCAGCCGTCAGCCGTCAGCCAGAGGTTTCCCGTTCTCCGTTTTCCGTTTTCCGATGCCGTCTTCCCAATCTGGAAGCGAGTCGCCAGCCGAGCGGTCTGGAAGCGAGTCTTCGAGCGTTCCGGTAAGCGAGTCCGCGAGCGAACCGACTTCCGTCGTCGCCTGCTACTTGCATCCTCGTTCCCGTACTATTTCTGACCATGAAACTAGGGATTCGTAAGGAACCATCTTCGCGCGAAGCACGGGTGGCGGCGGCACCAGCTTCCGTCTCAGCACTGGTCGAAATCGGGTTCGACGTCGCCGTTGTTTCTGGTGCCGGTGAGCGCTCGGGTATCACCGACCAGGCCTTCGAGGAGGCGGGCGCACACATCGTTGCGTCACTCCAGGATGCTGCGCCGCTCGACATCGTAAGCACCGTCGGCCCCGTCGACCCATCGGACGTCGCGGCTCTCGGCGATACCGGGATCGTCATCGGCCTGCTGGACCCCACGAACCACGCCGAGGCCCTCGCGCAGTACGCACAGCGGGGTGTCACGTCGATCGCCATGGAGATGGTCCCGCGTTCGACGCTCGCACAGAGCATGGATGCGCTCTCATCCCAGGCAACAGCAGCCGGGTACGCTGCTGTCCTCCTCGGTGCGACAGAGATGCCGAAGTTCATGCCGATGCTCGTCACCGCAGCAGGCACCGTGCCCCCGGCCCGTGCTCTCATCCTCGGTGTCGGCGTTGCAGGCCTCCAGGCGATCGCAACAGCCAGGAGGCTCGGCGGAATCGTCAGCGCATACGACATCAGGCCGGAGACCAAAGAACAGGTCGAGAGCCTCGGCGCCAGGTTCATCGAGGCGCCAACACAGGAGATGGACGAAGGCGGTTACGCCAAAGAGGTCGACGAAGAAACGGCAGCCAAGCAGCGCGAAGTGCTCGCAACGGCGGTTGCAGATTCCGACCTCATCATCACCACGGCCCAGATCCCCGGACGCCCTGCCCCTCGACTGATCGACCGCTCGATGGTCGAAGGCATGCGGGCGGGATCTGTGATCATCGACATGGCAGCAAGCTCGGGCGGCAACGTCGAAGGCTCGAGACCAGACGAAGAGGTCGACATCGCCGGCGTGAGGGTGCTCGGCCCAACAGACCTCGCGGCCAGGGTCGCAGCCGACGCAAGCCGCATGTACGCACGCAACCAACTCGAGATGATCAAACGAATGGTCACAGACGGCGAACTCGCCCTCGACCCCGACGACGCCGTCGTCGGCCCAGCAATCACCCACAGACCAGAGTCCGGAGAAAGCGCCACATGAGCGAAGCATTCATCCAGGGCATCGTCGTGTTCGTCCTCGCCTCGTTCGTCGGGTTCGAGGTCATCAGGCGAGTCCCTCCAACGCTCCACACACCGCTCATGTCGGGTGCGAACGCGATCTCAGGTATCACCATCGTCGGGGCGCTCATCGCTGCGGCGACCGGAAGCGGCTTCGCCGCAGGGATCCTCGGGTTCCTGGCAGTCGTGTTCGCCATGATCAATGTCGTCGGTGGGTTCCTCGTGACCGACCGCATGCTCGAGATGTTCAAGAAAGTCCCTGGTAGGAACTGATGAACCTGCCTCTTTCTGAGATCTTCATCGCCCTGGCGTACCTTGGGGCGGGCGTCCTGTTCATCATCGGCCTCAAGGGCCTGACCTCTCCCAGGACCGCTCGTCGCGGGAACCGCATCGCTGCGGTGGGCATGCTGGTGGCGATCCTCGTTACGATCTACTTCCTCGTCGCTGAAGGCCTCGTCGACGCGGCCACGGCATGGGGCATCGTCGCAGCCGGTGTCATCGTCGGCGGTGGCATCGGTGCGTTCCTCGCCATCCGTGTCCAGATGACCGAGATGCCACAACTCGTTGCAGCCTTCAACGGTTTCGGTGGTGGAGCCTCCGCCCTCGTAGCCGCTGAGGTCATCGTTTCGGCTGAGGCCGAATTCGCCGCCGAGATCGGCGTCACCACCGCGCTGTCGCTCATTATCGGTGCGATCACGCTCACCGGGTCGTTCATCGCCTACGCAAAGTTGCAGGGGCTCATCGGCGGCAAGCCGATCGCCATCCCCGGTGGCCCCGTCACGAACGGGATCATCGCTGCCGTTGCTCTGACAGCGGGTCTGTTCTCCATCGTGACCGGCAACGTGGCGGGCTACTGGGTTGCAACCGCCCTCGCCCTCGTGCTCGGCGTCACAGCGGTTCTCCCCATCGGCGGCGCGGACATGCCGGTTGTGATCTCGCTGCTCAACTCGTTCTCTGGCCTCGCAGCAGCGATGGCCGGGTTCACCATCGGCAACCAGGCGCTCATCATCGGTGGTGCGCTGGTCGGTGCCGCCGGACTGATCCTCACACTCGACATGTCCGTTGCCATGAACCGCTCCATCGCGAACGTCCTGTTCTCAGGCTTCGGCGGTGATGTGGCTGGTAGCGACGAGATCGGTACGAAGCCGGTCAAGCGAGCGACGCCGGCAGACGCTGCGATCGCTCTCGCATATGCACAGAACGTCATGGTGGTCCCCGGGTACGGCCTCGCCGTCGCCCAGGCCCAGCATGCGGTCCGTGAACTCGCCACGGAGCTCGAAGAGCGGGGCGTCACCATCAACTATGCCATCCATCCCGTCGCGGGGCGCATGCCTGGCCACATGAACGTGTTGCTCGCCGAGGCGGATGTCCCATATGACCAGTTACTCGACCTCGACCAGTCGAACCCGAAGTTCCCCCAGACGGATGTTGTCCTGGTCCTCGGTGCGAACGACGTCATCAACCCTGCAGCGCACACCGATGAGAACAGTCCGATCTACGGAATGCCCGTGCTCGACGTCGAAGACGCCAGAACCGTGATCGTCGTCAAACGGAGCCTGTCACCGGGGTTTGCCGGTATCGACAACCCGCTCTTCTACCAGGAAGGGACGATGATGTTCTTCTCCGATGCCAAAAAGGCGCTCGAAGACACGCTCAAGGCCGTCAAAGAGCTCTAGGTGGAGTTCAAGGAGACCCTCTCCAGGCGGCGGATGGTCCGCAGCTACACGGACGAACCGGTCGACCCCGAGGTTCTGGATCGGATCGTCGACGCCGGTGTGCGCTCGCCATCGGCAGGGTTCTCCCAGGGCCAGAGGTTCGTCGTTGTGACGAACGAGGCACAGCGCATCGCGATCGCAGCGGCCGCGGGTGAACCCGAATACGTCGCACAGGGGTTCGGCCCGTGGATATCCAAGGCACCGGCCCACATCGTGATCTGTGCGGACAAGAACGCCTATCTCAAGCGGTACTCGGAACCCGACAAGGCAGGATCGGGCGGTGCACCGTCGAGCGAGTCCGACTGGGCCGTCCCCTACTGGTGGGTCGACGCAGGCGCCTCGATGATGGCCATCCTGCTGGCAGCAGTCGATGAGGGACTGGCCGCCGGGTTCCTCGGCGCCCACAACCTCGAGATGATCCACGAGACCCTCGGTATCCCGCACGACATCCTCGTCGTCGGGGTCGTCACCATCGGCCACCGCGCACCCGACCGCCGCTCAGGCAGCCTCGCCAGAGGCTGGAACGACCGGTACGACGTCGTCTTCACCAACCACTGGGACCCCATGTAGGCCCTCATTCCTCCGGGGTACCGCTGCTTTAGCGTCCATCGGCGCCATATACGGCGGTTCTGGACGCCAAAGTCCTATCGAGGTCCGAGATCAGGTCGGCTGCGTCTTCTATGCCGATCGAGAGGCGGACCAGGCCTGGTTCGATCGTGGGGTCGCTCATCAACCGGTGCTCGGCAAGGGATTCGACGCCGCCTAACGATGTGGCGTTCGTGAAGACCTCGAGAGCCTCGACGAAACGGGCCGCGGTCTCTGCGTCGCCGAGGTCGATCGACAACATGGACCCGAAGGCGCGCATCTGGCGAGCGGCGATACCGTGGCCCTGCGCATCGGGAAGGCCGGGGTACCAGGTGCGAACACCGCGGTCATCGAACCATCGTGCGATCGCCATCGCTGACTCAGAGGCCCTCATCACCCTGAGTTCCAGGGTTCTGACACCACGAAGGCTCAGCCATACGTCGAGGGACCCCGGGACCGCGCCGGTGAGTTTCCGCATGCCACGCAAGCCCTCGGCACGGCTCTCGTCACCCGTGATGAGCACACCTCCGAGGGCGTCGGAGTGTCCGGAGATCGCCTTGGTGGTCGAGTGCATCACGATGTCGATACCGAGCGCTATCGGTTGGACCAGTGCCGGTGTTGCGAACGTCGCATCACACACCGTGACGACTCCCCTTTGTGTGGCAACAGCCCCAACCCCGGCCAGGTCGGTGA
>CAYUJA010000063.1:0-9286 GCA_964444875.1 uncultured Acidimicrobiaceae bacterium
TCAGCCATCAGCCATCAGCCATCAGCCATCAGCGAAGAAAAGAACACAGAACGCGGGGACGCTGTCAGCAACGGCCGTTTCCGCTGTCCTTTGTCCGTCATGCGTTAGGGAGAACGGACGGCGGAGAACGGAGAACACACGAGGGAGGGGAGCAGCTTTCGCCACTCCCCTCCCTCTTTCGTTCTACGTAGTACGTAAGACGTGCTACCTCTTCCGCTACTTGAGTTCGACGTCTCCGCCTGCTGCCTCAAGGGCTTCCTTCGCCTTTTCGGCTGTCTCCTTGTCGACCGCCTCGAGGATCGCCGAAGGTGCGTCATCGACGAGAGCCTTGGCCTCCTTGAGTCCAAGGCTGGTCAGGGAACGAACTTCCTTGATCACCTGGATCTTCTTCTCGCCCGGGCCGGTGAGAACGACGTCGAACTCGTCCTGCTCCTCGACCTCGTCTGCGGCGTCGGCGCCGTCGGCTGCAACGGCTGCAACGGCAACAGGTGCGGCAGCGGTCACATCGAACTTCTCTTCAAACGCTTTGAGAAACTCGGACAGTTCGAGAACGGTCATCTCCTCGAACTTCTCGAGCAACTTTTCGGTTGTCGTCTTGGCCATGGTTATTCCTCCTCGGCGTCGTCTTGAGACGCCTCGTCGGCCTGATCTTCGGTTTCTTCAGCAGCATCACTGGATGCTTCGACGTCCGCCGCTATCTGGTCTTCGGTCTTCTCTGGATCCGCAACAGGTGCATCAACAGAACCTTCTCCGTCGGATACCTCGACATCGTCAGATGCCTCAGGCTCTTCTTCGGCTGTTGGCTGATCCTCGGCTTCCTTCTTCTCGAGCAGTTGCTGGAGAACGGAAGCGGTGTTACGTGGTAGCGCAGCAAACAAGCCTGCAAGATTCGCCATCGGGGCCTTCATCGCCCCGGCGATCTTCGCGAGGAGGACCTCACGAGGCTCGATGTCTGCCAGTTCCGCGATCTTCTCCGGGGAGAGGAACTCGGTTCCGAGCAGGCCGCCCTTGATCACGAATACACCGTGGCTCTTGGCAAAGTCCTTGAGGACCTTCGCCGCACCAACTGGATCACCATCGGCGAATGCAAGGCCGGTCGGGCCAAGCAGTAATTCGTCGAGGGTGTCGATCTCGAGTTCACCAGCGGCACGGCGAGCCAGGGTCATCTTGACGACCTTGAACTCGGCATCGTTCGCACGCAGTTCGCGTCGCAGGGCCTGTTGATCTTTGACCGAAAGACCGGCGTACTCAGCGAGGAACACGGCTTGTGCCCCCTCGATACGCTCTTTGATATTGGCGACAGCCTGGACCTTCTCTGGTCGTGGCATGAGTCGTCCTCCTCAAATCGGACTTTCATTTCCCACCCCGGCGGACTCTGACATGATCAAAGCCCCCGACGCAAGACATCAGGGGCTTCCAGACAAAGTCGGCCTGTGCTGGCGTCTTGCGACTTATGCCCTGGGGCACCAACGGTCTCGGGTCGGTATGAGGTTGTTACGAGGAGAGTAGCCGTGCCGGATAACTAGCGCTCTCGAGGGATGATCTCACAGTTCACAGTTCACAGTTCACAGCTCCGAAACTGATAACTGTGAACTGATAACTGACCACTGGCTTGTAATAGCGAGGGACCGTCGGAGCGGATGGTGGTCTCTTGCGAGGTTCGAGAAGACAGCGGGCCAGGTGGCCATCAACTCGTATATGTCACTCCAGAAGGCCGGGGTAGGGGCCGGCCTGCGTGGTCCGAAGTGACGGAACCACCCAGTGAGGCGGTGGTGGATCGCCTCTGATTCCGTCTCCTCCGGTCCCCCGCTATGTACCTCTATGGTGGTCGCGCAACGCGCGGTTGTCAACACCTTTCGCTCGGCTCGCAAGCTCGCGGAAGAGCCCTGCGGCTCTACAGGCTCGGCTAGCGCCTCGCGGTATCAGGCCTGCAGCCGTATCGGACGTTCTTCACCACCGCGAGCGCAGCGAGCTTGTACGCGAGGCGCCAGCCGAGCTGATACGCGAGCGCAGCGAGCTTGTACGCGAGGCGCCAGCCGAGCTTGTACCGCGAGGCCCCCCAGGGCCGAGCTACCTACGTTCTTTGATGAGATCCGCAATGGCGGAAGGGTCCACCTTGATGCCGGGGCCCATCGTCGAGGAGATGGCAACCTTCTGGATGTACTTGCCCTTCGCCGCAGGAGGCTTCGCCCGCTGGATCTCGTCTGCGATCATCAACAGGTTGTCGACGAGGGCGTCGCCTGAGAATGACACCCGCCCCATCGGTACATGCACGTTCCCGTAGCGGTCGTTGCGGTATTCCACGCGGCCTGCCTTGAAGGCGGCAACGGTCTTACCAATGTCGGTTGTGACGGTGCCAGACTTCGGGTTCGGCATCAGCCCACGGGGGCCGAGCAGTTGCCCGAGCTTGCCGACCACAGGCATCATGTCGGGGCTCGCGATCGTGACGTCCCAGTCGAGAGCCATCTCGCCGCTCGTGATCTTGTCTGCAAGGTCCTTGCCACCGACGATGTCTGCCCCTGCATCCTCGGCCTCTTGAGCCTGATCGTTCGCAAAGACGACGACCTTGACCGTCTTGCCGGTGCCGTGAGGGAGCGAGACGGTCGAGCGAACGAGCTGGTCTGCCTGCCTGGCGTCGATGCCCAGGTGAAATACGATGTCGATCGACTCATCGAACTTGGCGTATGCCAGGTTCTTGACGAGGTCGACCGCGTCAACAGGGTTGTACAGCGTGTCTGCGTCGTACCTGTGCTGGATGTCAGCACGGTTCTTGGTGGTACCCATCGGGTGTTTCCTTTCGTGGTGTGTCGGGCGAATGCCCTCCCACATATGGACGTAGTACGTATTACGTACTACGTATTTCAGCGAAGCTACGCCTCTACGACGTCGAGACCCATCGAGCGGGCTGTGCCTTCGATGATCAACATCGCATTGTCTATGTCGTTCGCGTTGAGGTCTGGCATCTTCGTCTCTGCGATCTCGCGGACCTGATCACGTGTGACGGAACCCACCTTCTCCATGTGGGGAACCGGTGATCCCTTCTCGATCTTGGCTGCCTGGCGCAGCAGTACCGCAGCAGGTGGTGTTTTCGTGATGAAGGTGAACGAGCGATCTTCGTAGATCGAGATCTCGACAGGGATGATCGTGCCGACCTGCGCCTGTGTGGCGTTGTTGTAGGCCTGGACGAAGTCCATGATGTTCACGCCGTGTTGGCCAAGCGCCGGCCCGACCGGTGGCGCAGGGCTTGCGCTCCCGGCAGGGATCTGCAACTTGAGCACGGTCATCAGTTTCTTGCGACCCATGGTTCAGTTTCCTTGTTGTGTTAGTACTTGATGATCTGGTCGAAGCTGAGTTCGACGGGAGTCTCGCGGCCGAAGATGTCCACGAGCACACGGACCTTGGACTGGTCCATGTTGATGTCCTCGATGATGCCGTTGAAGTCCGCGAACGGGCCTCCGACAACCCGCACGGTCTCGCCGACATCCCATGCCGGCTTGAACTTCGGTTTGTCCTTCTTCGTGCCCTCTTCCTTTTCGACACCGAGGATGCGCTCGACTTCACGTCGAGACAGAGGGCTTGGTGCCGTACCGGAGCCAACGAACCCTGTGACGTTCGGCGTGTTGCGAACGGCGTACCACGAGTCATCGTCCATGTACATGCGCACGAGAACGTACCCTGGGAACTTCTTACGGTCGACCGTGACCTTCTTGCCGTTCTTGTACTCGACGACCTCTTCCATGGGAATGACGATGTCGAAGATCTTTTCCTCGAGGTGCATGGACTTGACCCGGTTCTCGAGATTGGCCTTGACCTTCTTCTCGTACCCGGAGTACGAGTGGACGACGTACCAGCCACCAGGGAGGTCGTACGGGCTCAGGGGCTTGGGCTCAGCGATCTCGGGCACACCGTCCACAGCCGTATCGGCGGAGGCATCAGCCATCACGTGATCGCTCTGAGCACGTTGGCGACGAGTTTCGAGAATCCCCAGTCGAGGGCGAACACCACAGCCGTGAGCACCGTGGTCACGCCGAATACGACGATCGTATACGTCGTGAGTTCTTCTCTGGAAGGCCATGCGACCTTCTTGAGTTCCTGTCGCACCTCGCGGAAGTACTTTTTCGTCCGCGCGAAGAAACTCAGGTCCTGGTCCTTCGCTGACTTCTTCTGCGGGCGCGATCCTTCTGCCCGTCGCTTCTTAGCGCGTTCTTCTTCCTTCGCCTGAAGGCGTCGCATCTCACGGTTCAACTACGTTCTCCTCAGTAGTTCGCAGGGGTGGCGGGACTCGAACCCACAACATCCGGTTTTGGAGACCGGCGCTCTGCCAATTGGAGCTACACCCCTTCGGCCAGCTCGGCCCCGGCGGGTGAGTATATGTACCCCTCACCGGAAGTGTAAACCGATGCGAACGTTGACGGAACGAGAATTCTGGTATCTGGTATCTGGTATCTGGTATTTGGTATCTGGAAGCGAGACCGCGAGCGATCTGATATCTGGAAGCGAGGCGCCAGCCGAGCGTTCTGGTCTTACGTGCCTTGTGGCGCGAGCGTTGCGGATCCCGTGATGAGTTGCTGCTCCCCGCACACCAACGCCATCGAAATAGCCGCACCATCGACGGCCACCACGATTGACGCTTGTTGGGCCGGATGGAGCGCAGAACGGAACCGGATCTTCGCTGATGCGATGTGATACCCGGGCGCCGTATCGCAGACCTGCTGCATCATCCAGGCGTACATGAGCAATCCATGCACGACGGTTCCGGCCAATCCTGCGTCAACGGCGAAGTCGTGATCCCAGTGCAGAGGGTTGAAATCGCGTGTGGCGGCTGCGTACCTCACGAGATCATGCCTGCTCGCCGAGCGCTCACTGCCCGAGTTGTTCCCACGCTCACGCACTGCGGGTTCGTCGCGCACATGATCAGGCTTGGGGGCTTTGCGATCGGACAGGACGAACGTGGATCGCATCTCCATGACGCGGCCCGCGTCATCGGAGGCGACGGCATCGAAGGTCACGAAGTACGAACCTGCGCGCTCTCTCACCCTGGTCACGACGCCCTCAACGCTCACGGTCGAACCAACCCGCATCGGTCTCAGGTACGTGAACGACTGGTCGAGGTGCAGCAAGGTTGCGGTATAGGCGATGACATCGGGGTGGTACAGGAACTGGTCGGCTACAGCGAACAGCAGTACAGATCCGAACCCCGGAGGTGCCTCATCGAGCCAGCGCTGCGGATCATCGCCCGTGGCCTCAGCGTAGAAAACGATACGATCGGCGGTGATCGCTACATCAACGGGACCCACCGACCGACCCGTCAGGTCAACAAGGGTGTGAACGGATTCCATGCCTGAACGGTAGACGACGGCAAGCCGCTAGAGACCGGTACGTCAACCCGCAAAGAAAGCTGGAAGGATGGCGTCGTTGCCTGTGAGGAACAGGATGCCGATGCCGATGCTCATCACAGCAGTGAAGACGCCAAAGCCGATCTGGACAGCCTGGCTCCTCGACGCTATCGAAAAGCCGAACACGGACGCGACCGTGATCGCCGAGTTCGCTATCACGAGGCCGAGCACGAAGATCAGTAACACCAAGATGCCGGCCCACACCCCTCCAGCGGATGCCGCAGCAAGGAACACGACGACCTGCGTGGGAGTTTCAGCGCCAACACCATGGATGGCTCCTATTCCAACAGCAGCCTTGTTCGTGTACTCATCGTCACCAACGTGTGTATGTGCGTGCTCGTGCGTTGGCGCTGCGACCCTGGACGTCCCGTCGGTGGCGATCTCTTCTCCCTCGTGATGGGCTCCGGCGATCGCAACGTGTTCGTGTGAATGTGTGCGGCCGGCACCGGTCCTGCGAAACAACTTGCGGGACGTATCGAAGAGGATCATCCACCGACTACGTGCCCTGAACGAGCCACGCTCCAACACGAGCGTCACGACAACGAGCACGCCCAGGACGATGAGCGTCACGCCGACGAGCCTGCCTGCGAACGCGTCGAGCCAGTCGGGAACGGTTGCACCGAGCGCGATGGCGCCGATACCGAGGAGGATGACAACAGATGCATGGCCGAGGACGTAGAGGGTCCCGACGAGGAACCCGCGTGTCTTGGACTCCTGGGTCGCTGCGATGTCGCTGATCGCCACGATGTGGTCCCAGTCGATGCCATGGCGCAGTCCGAGGAAGAACGCTGCCGCCACGAGTCCGACGGTGAATCCAGTTGTTGCATCCATGAGCGCAGCGTACCAGGACGCACAAAAGCAGTGCCACGAGATCCTGAGTGAGCCGCTACCCGTAGAATGTCACTACGGAACAGGGCACGACGAACGGGGCAGGTATGGCTGGGAATGAGTGGACGATCAATTTCCTTCCTGAAGAAGGGGGGCGCATCACAGGAAAGCTCGCATTGACAGACAGCGACCTCGTGTACAGGGGCCTCTACGACTCGAGCAACTCGCAGGTGATCAAGGGAATCGGGCTGTCGCTCGGCACGTTCGCGGTAAGCGGCGGCCACGCCTCGTACTTCCACGATACGGGTACGGATTTCGGCTTCACGCTGCCACGAGCCGACGTGGCAGGCGCCGTGCTGCGCAAGAAAGGGTTGATGAAGCAGGCGATCGTCACGATGAAAGACGACTCCGTGTTCGTGTTCGACTACGGCATGCTCAATCCAAAGAAACTGATCGCCCAGATCAACGGCTGATAGCAAGATCACAGAGCACAGATCACAGAGCATCCCCCTTTCAAGGGGGATAACAGAGGAGCCCTGCGACGATGTAGGGGGATAACGCGAAGCCAACGGCAGGAACGGCTGTCATCTGCCATCGGGTGAACCGGTCGCTAGTGTGGAGCGCGGAGGTGACATCGTGGCGAAGACGACCGGCGGCGGACTGATCGCCGCGATGCTGGCTGCAGAAGGCGTCGACACCGTGTTCGGTCTCCCAGACGGGACATATCAGGGCCTCATCAACGGCCTCGATGCGAACAACATTCGCCTCATCACCCCTCGCCACGAGTCCAGCGCACTCCACATGGCCGCCGCATACGCACGGGTGACCGGACGACTCGGCGTCGCTATCGCATCGAACGGTCCAGGTGTCGCCAACGCCCTTCCCGGCATAGCGGTCGAGAACGCCGAAGGGAACCGTGTCCTGGTGATCACATCGTCGCGTCGGTCCGGGATCACCTATCCAGACCGTGGAGGGACCTACCAGTACTTCGACCAGGTGGCTGTCATCTCCCCGATGGCGAAGTGGTCGGCAGCTGTCGGCTCTGCCGAGCGGTTGGGCGAACTGATGCGCTCGGCGTTGCGCCAGTCGTTCACCGGCCGCCCGGGAGTCGTGCACCTCGATGTGCCTGAATCGGTGATGAACGCCAAGGATGCCGATTCCTCCGTGCGACCACTGGCCTCGTATCGTGTGGTGGACCCCCTCTCACCGGACCCCGTCGACGTGCGCCAGGCTGCCAAGTTCCTGACACGAGCACGTCTGCCCGTGATCCATGCTGGTGGCGGCGTCATCCACGCACAGGCATACGACCAGCTTCTCACCGCTGCCGAACTCCTGCATGCCCCGATCACGACGTCATGGAGCGGCTCGGGGTCGGCACCGCACACGAATCCCCTCGTATGGCCGATTTCTTCGATCGAGTCATGCAACGATCTCCACACCGCCGCTGACGTCGTCCTGGTCGTCGGTTCGCGGCTCGGCGAGACGGACTGGTGGGGAAAAGCTCCGAACTGGGATCCCGACCAGACCGTGATCCAGGTGGACATCGATCCAGGCGTGATCGGTATGCACAAGCCGGTCAGGATGGCCGTCAACGCCGATGTTGGAGTATTCCTCGACAAACTTGTCGAAGAACTCGACAACTTCACCGTACCGCCACCCGACCGTATCGCCGCCGTTGCCGAGCATCAGTCCAAGCGCGACGACAAGACAGACAAGCTCGCGGGCAAACACCTCTCGGACATGGGCGCACCCATGACGACGGCCCATGTGCCGTCCATCGCGCGCACGGTGTTCCCGAACGACACGATCTTTGTCGCAGACGGGGGCAACACGGCCGTGTGGTGTGCGTTCTTCTGGCAGATCCGCGCCGCAGGCACAACCCTCGGCACGCCGCACTTCGGACACCTCGGGGCAGGCATCGGCCAGGCCCTTGGAGCTGCCGTGGCCTTCCCGGACAGGGCAGTGTGCTGCATCATCGGCGACGGGGCGTTCGGTATGCACCCACAGGAGATCGAAACCGCCATCCGCAACGATCTGCGCGTCGTCTTCCTCGTCGTGTCCGACCGGCAGTGGGGCATGGTGAAGATGTCTCAGTCCGTTGCACGAAGGCCTGTGAAGATGATGATCAAGAAGCAACTGGACCCCGACGAGACGACCGGCACCGACCTCGGAGAGATCGCATACGACGAACTTGCCAGGTCGATGGGCGCTCACGGCGAGCGCGTGGAGGACCCCGCCGATCTCGTTGGTGCGATCGAGCGGTCGATCGCTTCGCGACGATGCGCCGTGATCCACGTTGACGTCGACCCCGTGAAGAACCTCTGGGCGCCGGGGTTGCTGCAGTTCAAGAAGATGCACCAGGAGCCTGGAGGGAAGTAAGCAATGGTCACAGCAGTCGTTCCGTTTGCCGCCCAGAACATCGACAGCGCCGTTCTCAACTTCAACTCGGGTTCTCTGCTGGCGCTCAACATCCTCATCGGTCTCATGATGTTCGGAGTGGCGCTCGGTATCGATGTCACCGACTTCAAAGCACTCGTCGAGACTCCGAAACCTGCTGCCATCGGTCTCGGCGCCCAGTTCGTTCTTCTCCCCGTCGCGACCTTCGCTCTGACCCTCGTACTCGACCTGGCGCCATCGGTCGAACTCGGCATGATCCTCGTGGCGTCATGCCCCGGCGGGAACCTGTCGAACGTGATGACCTACCTCGGTCGTGGCAACGCGCCGTTGTCCGTGGGTATGACCGCCGTGTCCACTGCCGTGGCGGTGGTCATGACGCCGCTCAACTTCTCTCTCTGGGGCGGCCTCAATCCGGACACGAAGCCGCTTCTCGAGTCCGTATCCGTCAGCCCGATAACGATGTTCGTGACCATCGTCCTGATCCTCGGTATACCGCTGACGCTCGGGATCCTCCTTGCGAGGTGGAAACCCCAGCTTGCATCGAGGCTGGAAAAGCCATTCAAGATCTTCTCCGTTGTGGTCTTCATCGGATTCGTTGCAGGGGCACTGGGCGCCAACTGGAGCAACTTCATCACCTACATCGGGTTCCTCATCGGAATCGTTGC
>CAYUJA010000064.1:0-9267 GCA_964444875.1 uncultured Acidimicrobiaceae bacterium
CCGCGGTTCGGATCCCCCTGCATCGGGACTACGTCCCTCTGCTGTCCCCCTTGAAAGGGGGACGCCATCAAAGGCACTACAGCATGGAAACGCGCACGGTGCGGTGGGGGTTGTCTCTGTTGGGGTCGACGAGGACGATGGACTGCCAGGTGCCGAGGGCGAGGCGGCCGTTCACGACAGGGATGACGATCGACGGGGCGATCCAGGCAGGAAGAACGTGGTCTGCGCCGTGGCCCGCAGAGCCGTGGCGGTGGCGGTAGAGGCCGTCATCGGGCGGCAGGATCCTGTCGATCGCATCGAGCAGGTCCGCATCAGAGCCTGCCCCGGTCTCGATGATCGCGACACCTGCCGTTGCATGCGGCACGAACACGTTCACGAGGCCATCCCCCTCACCCGCCACGAACGCAGCGACCTCCCCCGTGATGTCGACCACCGTCTTGCGCAGCCCCGTCTCGATGGTGAAGGTCTCAGTCTTCATCCGTTCTCCGTTCTCCGTCTTCCGTTCTGTGTTCTGTGCTCTTTCCTGAACTGTGAACTGTGAACTGGCATCTGTCATTACACCAAACTCCGCGACCTGCGGTACGGCAGTATCTCGATCACCTCGCCCGAATCGATGCGTGCCTGGACCGCCTGCCAGAAGTCGACGTCGAACAGGTCTGCGTGGTGTTTGTCGAACACGGCGCGTAGATGCGGGTTCAATCCCAGGAATCGTGGCAGTTCCTCGGGGAAGATGTCGTTGGGGCCGACGCCGTACGCAGGTGTGTCCGCCATATCGTCGTACGGGTCGTCCGATACCGGGAACCGTCTGAACTTGCAATCGGTGATCTCGCAGATCTCGTCGTAGTCGTAGAACACCACGCGGCCGCGACCGGTCACTCCGAAGTTCTTGAGCAGCATGTCGCCGGGGAAGATGTTCGAGGCCGCCAGGTTCTTGATCGCAGCCCCGTAGTCGACGATGGCCCGCTCGGCGTCCGCAGTGCCTGCCTCGCGCAAGAAGAGGTCGAGTGGCCTCACCCTGCGTTCGACGTACACGGTCTTGATCGTCATGTAGCCGTCTGCGACCGAGACATTGCGCGAGGCGTCTCTGGTCAGTTCTCCGAGCAGGTCCGGGTCGAAACGGACCTCGGGAAGACGCAGATCGACGAACCTCTGGGCCTCGACAAGCCTCCCACCCCTGTCGTGACGTGCCACGATCCGGTACCGCGACGCCACATCTTGGGGTGTGACGGTCTTCTGCGGAGGAAATCGATCTCGTACGACCTTGAACACGACATCGAACCCGGGCAGCGTGAACACGATCATCACGAGGCCCGGAATGCCCGGGGCGCGGACGAACGGGTCGTCCGAGTTCGCGAGGTACGCGGCGAGATCCCGGTACCGCTCGGTCTTGGCATGTTTGCGCAGGCCGATCGATGCGAACAGTTCCGAGCGCTTCCTGTTCGGGAGAAGATCGCCAAGGAAACAGACCAGGCGTTCGGGTCGGTCGATGGAGATCAGGAACGCCGCCCTCGTGTAGGAGAACAAGATCGCGACATCCGCCTCACCGACCAGCACCGCAGCAAGGATCAACCCACCGCGTTTGTGCCGGATCGCCAGGGCGAAGGCGATGGTGCCGGTGGACAACTCCATCGACCCGACGAGATACGCACCTTTCCCACGGAAGAACAGTCGGTCGATCACCTCGACCCGTCGCGGAACCTCAGGGAAGTGCGACACTGCCGCATCGAGGTCCCTGTTCAGATCGGACCACGAGGCGTGGAAGCGACAGTCCCTCAGCAGGTCTGCCACGAGCGATCGAACGTCGTTCGGCTCGTACGTTCTCGTGAACACCCCGGTGTCCGGCATCTCGACCTCGGGGCCGGGATCGAGAAACTCGAGCGTCTCGTCGACGCCCTCAGTCACGAACAGCTTGCGGGTGACCGAATTGAAGAACGTCTCTGCGACCGGCCGAAACGGGTCTGTCAGGTGCTCTTCCCTGAAGACGTCACGGGCCTTCGACCACGCATCTGTCTGCCTGGTCTCGTAGCCGTCATGAAGAATCGATTCGATGGTCGCGTCGATGGCTATCCCGTACGCGTCGATGCGGTCGAGCGCATCCCTGTGCAGCGATGCCCAGTCACGACTCTCGAACCGGGCCGTCGCCCTGCGTGAGATCGACTGGAACCGACGCCGAAACCCGGCGAACCCGATGGCGACCCTGGTGGCGATCTGCTCCGGTGACACCGTCATCGTTGATTCATCCGTCACCTATCAGGTGTTCTCACCCTTGAAGATCTCGCTGACCGATTCGTCGTTGAAGATCGCATCGATCGTACCGGACACGATCGGGGCGACGGAGAGCACGGTCAGGTTCTTCAGCCTGGCGGCCTCCGGGCGAAGGGCAAGCGTGTTCGTGATGACGATCTCGCGAAACGGTGCCTTGGAGAGACGATCGATCGCGGGCCCCGACAGGACGCCGTGGGTGGCCACGACCATGACCGAGAGCGCTCCCCGCTCGAGGAGAAGGTCGGCGGACGCGACGACGGTTCCTGCGGTGTCGATGATGTCATCGACGATGACGCAGTGGCGGCCGGCAACGTCACCAACGACCCATTCTGCCTGCACCTGGTTGCGCTGGTCCGTCCTGCGCCGTTTGTACACGAACGCAACCTCGGCATCGAGATGGTGTGCGAACTTGGTCGCACGTTTCACACCGCCGGAGTCCGGAGACACCATCGTGATGGGGCCATCGAGCCGTTTGGACAGATAGTCCTCGAACAGCGGGATCGCTGTGAGAGAGTCGAACGGGGCGTTGACGAAGCCCTGAACCTGGCCCGTGTGAAGGTCGACCGATGCGATCCTGTCTGCCCCGGCGACCATGAACAGGTCCCCCATCAGCCGCGCTGAGATGGGCTCACGGGGCCGGCCTTTCTTGTCCTGGCGTGCATACCCGTAGTACGGAACGACGGCGGTGATCCGCTTCGCCGATGCCCGCTTGAGCGCATCGATCATGATCAACTGTTCCATGATGTGTTCGTTGATCGGGGTCGAATGGCTCTGGAGCACGAAACAGTCAGCACCCCGAACCGAGTCGATGAACCGGACGTAGATCTCGCCATTGGCGAAGCGTGAACGCTCCACCCTGCCGAGGTCCACATCGAGCAGTGTCGCCACCTCTTCGGCCAATGCAGGGTTCGCCGAACCCGTGAACAGCATCAGGCGTTTCCGACCTGGTCGTTCCATCAGTCAGACTCCTTTTCAGCCCGCTTGCGCCGCTTCTCAGCGTAGCCGTCAACGTTCCGCTGCGGCTCTCTACTCACACCGAGCGCGCCGTCCGGTACATCGTGTGTGATCACACTCCCCGCCCCGGTCACTGCGTCGTCGCCGATGGTGACGGGGGCGATGAGCATCGAATCCGATCCGATACGAACACGGTCGCCGATCCTGGTGCGGTGCTTGGTGTACCCGTCGTAGTTCACCGTGATGGTCCCTGCGCCGATATTCGTGTTCTCTCCGATCGTGGCATCGCCGACGTAGCTGAGGTGGGGGACCTTGGACCCTGCGCCCACGGTCGACCCCTTGATCTCCACGTACGTACCGGCTTTAGCGCCGCGCTCGAGGACGGCGCCTGGCCGCAGGTAGGCGAACGGACCGACGAGAGCCTGTTGACCCACCGTCGCATCGATGATGACAGCTTGTTTGACGACGGCATCCTGTCCGATCGAACTGCTCTCGGCTTGCACGTTGGGCCCCACCACAGCGCCGGCTCCTACGGTCGTTGTGCCCGTGAGATAGACCTCGGGGAAGATCCTCGCCGTGGGCTCAACCGCAACCTGCGCGTCGATGTACACCCGCGATGGGTCGAGCATCCACACGCCGCTGTCGAGCAGCGCCGTGTTGATACGCCTCCTCAAGACGGCGGCGACCTCTGCGAGTTGTCCGTGCGTGTTGACGCCGATCCCCATCTCTCGGGGGACGCTGAAAGCGCTCACCGTGTGGCCATTGTCGACAAAGAACGCGACGACGTCCGTGAGGTAGTACTCACCCTGTGAGTTGTCAGGGGTGATGCTCTCGAGGGCTTCGCCAAGCAGTTGGCCGTTGAACACGTACACAGACGTGTTGACCTCGGTGATCGCCTTCTGTCGTGAGGTCGCATCGCGCTCTTCGACGATGCTCTCCACGCCGGACACACCACGAACGATCCGGCCGTATCCGGCCGGGTCATCGAGGTCAACCGTCATGACCGTTGCCACGGCCCCTGTGGCGTGATGGTGCTCAACGAGGCCAACAAGGGCTTCGCCTGTGATCAGCGGCATGTCTCCAGGAACGACCACGATCGTACCCGTGGTCTCCCCGAGGTTCCCCAGCCCCACCTGTGCAGCGTGGCCGGTTCCGTGTTGCGGTTCCTGGATGACCGAGCTGACGCCATGGGACAACGTCGCGGCGACCGCGTCGCCTTGATGGCCGACCACGACCGTTACCTCGTCGGGGTCGAGTGACCGCGACGCGCCAAGCACCCACTCGAGGAGGGTCCGGCCTGCGGCCTGATGAAGAACCTTCGCCGTCTCTGAACGCATCCTGGTGCCTTTGCCTGCAGCCAGAACAATGATCTCGACGCTCATTTCGTCTCACAACCTTTGGTCGTCAGCTGGGGGGACAGGACTCGAACCCGTACTAGAAGGACCAAAACCTCCTGTGCTGCCAGTTACACCACCCCCCATCGCGGTGATGCGCACCGAAAGTGTATTACTCCCCCGTTCTTGCGTGATTCCGGCAGAAGGTACTTGGTACTCGGTCCCTGGTACTTGGTACTCGGTCCCTGGTACGCCACTTTCCGAATCTCTCCCTCGACGCAGTCGGGGGAGATGGGCCGAGGAACGAGGCTCAGAGGGGGCTCCGAGCAGACCCGTCCACAGATTCTCCACCTACGCTCTTTCTAAGTACCAAGGACCAAGTACTTCCTGCTCTGCTATTCGGGTTCGGCGATGCGTCGCCAACCGTGGTCGAGCGGAACGACCGCCTCTGCAGCACGAACCGGTAGATCCACAGCGCGCGCTGCATCGCGGGCCTCATCGATCGTCGAGAAGTACGAGAACAAAGCGGAGCCGGAACCGGTCATCGCCACATGCGTCGACCACATCGTGGCGAGTTCGTCCCTCCACTCTGCGATCCGTGGGTCGACCGACACGGCCGCGGGGTAAAGGTCGTTTCGGATCGGCAGGTCTCCCCTGAGCCGTGGGGGCAGCGCTGCGTCCGGTGTCACGTCGCCTATCGGCCCATCGAGGTCATCCCAGCGACGAAAGACCTCAGGAGTCGACAAGGAGAACGGTGGTACGACGATCGCCAGCGCGAACCCTTCGATCGGTTCGATCCTGGTCAGGCGCTCCCCTCTGCCCTCAACACGACGCGAGCCACCAACGTACGAGAACGGAACGTCGGCACCCAGCGACTCCGCTATGTCTGTAGCCGCCTCATCGTCGAGTCCGTACCGCTGCGCCATCAGGCCAAGTGCAGCCGCCGCGTCGGCGCTGCCGCCACCGAGTCCTGCACCAGCGGGGATCCGTTTGACGATGTCAACCGCCATCGGTGTCGAGACCCGTGCCAGCCTGCGGACGGCATCAACGGCTTTGAATGCAAGGTTCGACTCGTCCGCGGGCGCCTCGTCGTTCGACACCGTCACCTGGTCCCAGCTCGCATCAGACACCGAAACCGTGTCTGGGAGCGAGACGGACACGAAGATGCCGGACAACGGGTGGTAGCCGTCCGCCGACGGCGGGTACACAGCAAGGGCGAGGTTCACCTTGGCGAATGCGTTCGCCCGCATCATGGTGTCTCCTCCGTTCGTGCGATCGCTGCGAAATCTTCAGGGCCGAGGTCCTCTGCGCGTAGCGTCGGGTCTATGCCTGCCGCAGCGATCGTAGCCGCAGGGTCGGCCAACGCTGAAGAGAGCGAACCGCGAAGCATCTTGCGCCTCTGGCCGAACGCGGCACCAGCGAGCGCGATCGCTCGCGGTGCACACGGGTCGGGCTCGATCCTGTCGAGGATCACGACGGCGGACTCGACCGCGGGCTGTGGCTCGAACACCCGGGGAGACACGGTGAACGCCAGCGTCCCCGTCGCGTGCAGCCCGACCACGACCGACGGCAACCCGTAGATCTTCGATCCCGGCCCTGCGAGCATCCTGTCCGCGACCTCTCGTTGCACCATCACGACGAACGACGAGACCTTCGGTGAGCCTGTGAGGGCATCGAGCACGATGCCCGTCCCGACGTTGTACGGCAGGTTGGCAACCATCGTCCACGGGCTTCCGGGGAGTTCGTCCTCTAAACGGACTCTGGACGCATCTGCGATCCTGATCTCCACGTTCTGTCGCCCGCCGACGGTCGCAGCCAGGATCGGTTCGAGGCCCGCATCGATCTCGTAGGCGACCACGCGCCGAGCAACATCACCGAGCGCTCCTGTGAGCGTTCCCGTGCCGGCACCGATCTCAACGACGTTCGTTTCCCCATCGATCCTGGCAAGCGAGACGATCTTGCGCACGATGTTGGGATCAGTGAGGAAGTTCTGCCCGAGGTGCTTGTTCGGCCTATGACCCACCCCTGCAAGAAGGCCCTTGATCTCGCCGCGGCCCTGGGGGGATCCGTCAGCCACGGGGGTCTCCGAAGACCCTGGCAGCTGTTGCGCTCGTCAAGTCTGCAACGTCGTTCACGGGCATGCCCCACACCCCGGCGAGTACGGCACCCGTCAGGGGAACGTTCGCCGGTTCGTTCGACCGGCCTCGCAACGGTTCAGGTGTGAGGTACGGGCTGTCGGTCTCGACCATGGTGCGTTCGGGCGGAGCGAACCTCGCGCCAAGCCGCAGGGTCTCATCGCCCGTGTACGTCAGCGGCCCGGCGTAGGAGAACGTCACGCCCAGTTGCGCGAACCGTTTCGTCCACTTCGACCCGCCGGTCCAACAATGCAGCACCGCCCTTTCGCCGAGATCGGCGTTCTCGAGAATGGAGAACACGTCAGCGAACGCGTCCCTGCAGTGCACGATGATGGGTTTGTCGAGACTACGTGCAAGTTCTATCTGACCCGTGAACGCCGCGATCTGGCTGTCACGCGGGGCGAGGTTGCGGTACCAGTCCAGCCCGCACTCGCCGATCGCGTCGGCGGTCTGAGCCAGTTCGGCGATCCGATCTCGCACATCGGGCCAGTCCTGGGCCTCGTGAGGATGCAGACCCGCCGACCACTGGACCCTGTCAGGGTATGTCTCGGCATAACCGGCTGCTGCCTCGCTCGTCGCCACGTCGACACCGGGGCACATGATCCACCCAACTCCATGGTCAACTGCACGCTCGAGAACGCTCGACGCGTCATCTTCCATGAGGAACAGGTGGCCGTGAGAGTCGACCCACTCAGGTTGGCCCATGATCAGTCCTCTGGATCGAGTTCGACCTTTGCGAACAACGGACCGAGCTCACCAAGATGTGTACCGGCGGCGACGGTGGGTACCTGCCACACGGGGCCCGCCTGCGGGGAGTCGATACCGTGCGCTTGGAGGACGGCCACACTCGTGACAGGGAGATACGGCGCCAGGGCGACGGCCGTGGCCGTGATCAGCTGGTGCGCGACCCACAGGGTCGTACCCGTACGTTCCATGTCCGTCTTGGCTGTCATCCACGGGGCGAGGTCGTTGAGGTAGGCGTTCGCATCACCGGCCATCTGCATCGCGCGTGCGATGGCTGCACGCAGCTTGACCGCTGCCAGGTTCTGATCGACCTCATCGAGCGCGATCTTGCGCGACTCGAGCGCCGTCTCGTCCGCAGCGTTGAGATCGCCGGGCGAAGGCACAACACCGTTGAAGTACCGGCTCGTCATCGCAACAACCCTGTTGACGAGGTTCCCCCAGGTGGCAACGAGTTCCCCGTTGATGCGTCTGACGATCTCATCGTCGGAGAGGTCTGAGTCGTTCGACTCGGGCAACGTCTGTGCGATGGCGTACCGCAAGGCATCCGGCTCGAACCGCTCGAGATACCACGCAAGAGGCCTCCCGACGCCCTGTGACTTCGATGCCTTTGCCCCACCGAAGGTCACGTACTGGTTGGCAGGGACATTGGTCGGCATGTTGAGGCCCCCGTGTCCCAGGATCAGCGCCGGCCAGTAGATCGCGTGGAACGGGATGTTGTCCTTGCCCACGAAATAGAGCGACTCTGCGTCGGGATTCTCCCACCACTCCTTCCATGCGTCGGGTGTCCCCCGGGTTTCTGCCCATTCCTGAGGTGCCGACAGGTACCCCATGACAGCTTCCCACCACACGTAGATCGATTTCCCCGGGCCTATGTCGTCGATCGGCAGAGGGATGCCCCATTCAAGATCGCGGGTGAATGAGCGATCGTGCAGCCCGTCCGTCACCATCCCCTTTGCGAAGTTGATGACATGGGGACGCCATCCTTCACGTGTTTCGAGCCATTCGAGTAGCGGCTCGTTGAACGCGCTCAGTCTCCAGTAGTAGTGCTCTGTCTCGCGCAGGACTGGCGTGGTGCCCGAGAACTTGGACCGCGGGTCGATCAAGTCGATGGGGTCGAGTGTTTTGCCGCAGTTGTCGCACTGATCCCCGCGGGCGTCGAGATAGCCGCAATGCGGGCATGTGCCCTCCACATAGCGGTCGGGCAGAAACCGGTTCTCTTGCTCGTCGTAAAACTGTTCCGTCGTGTGCGGGTACATGTATCCGTTCTCGAGCAGCGTGAGGAAGAAGTCCTGGACGACACGTTTGTGGGTGTCCGTCCCGGTGGTCGTGTAGAGGTCCCAGTCGATGCTGAGGTCCTTCCAGTACGTGAGGAACTCAGGGTGGTACTTGTCCACGATCTCTGCCGGTGTGACGCCCATCTCGTCGGCTTTCACCGTGATCGGTGTGCCGTGGACATCTGAACCAGACACCATGAGAACATCGTCACCTACCGCCCTGCGATAGCGGGCGTAGATATCAGCAGGAAGGTACGCACCGGCAATGTGTCCGAGGTGGAGCGATCCCTGTGCATAGGGCCACCCGACCGCGACAAGGACCTTCTTTGGATGGTGATCAGTCATGGAAGAGAGAGTACAGAGCACAGAGCACAGAGCACAGCCATCAGCAAGAATCAGCCATCAGCCGTACACCGTACCGCGAGGCGCCAGCCGAGCCAATACCGCGAGGCGCCAGCCGAGCCAATACCGCGAGGCGCCAGCCGAGCCATCAGCGAGGCCCCCAGGGCCGAGCCATCAGCGAGGCCCCCAGGCCGAGCCATCAGCGAGGCCCCCAGGGCC
>CAYUJA010000065.1:0-9246 GCA_964444875.1 uncultured Acidimicrobiaceae bacterium
TCGGCACCCTGACCGTCATGACGGCGATCTTCGCCCTCATCACCCGGCTGTAGCATCGCCGCCCACCGAGATCGGGGCTCCGACGGTCAGTTCATGGTCACCGTGGTTGCCTTGCCGACGGCGGCGTAGCGGCCAGGGACACAGGTCAAGATGATGATCTGGCACTCGTCCGCTGCAGTCGAGATCGCGGCGCCCATGCGCTCGAGACGTGAGGGGTCAGACCAGCCGAGGGCGTCGTCGAAGATCACGGGGGCACCCCCATCGTCCGCCACGAGGGTGGCGCATGCGAGGCGGGCGAGCAGACCGAGTTGTTCCCGCGCACCGGTGCTCAACTGGTCGAAGCTGAGCGTCGTGCCATCGAGAGTTCTCTGCGAGATCGCAAGGTCGTCGCTCAACCCGACGCCGAAGCCCTTGCCATACACGATGCGCCCCAGACGTTCGATCTGATCCCGGAACGGCTGGCTGTAGCGCTGCCTCGCCGCATCGCGGTGCCTGGAGAACACACTATGCAGGAGTCGGGCAGCGTCAGCTCTGGCTTCGAGCCTGCGATGCTTCGCCTCCGCTTCGACGAGCGCTGAGGCAGCCTCATCGGCATCGCGAGCCGGACCCTGTTCGGTCTGGACGGCAAGCTCGATCTGAAGTTCCCTGCGACGGTCCACATTCGTTCGAAGGTCGCGTTCGCTTCGCTCGAGCATTCCCCTGGCATTCTCGAGCAGGGCGTCAACGGTCTCGGGGTCGGCATCGCTGAGTTCATCCTCGGCCGCCGCAACCGCCTCCGCAGCCTCGTCGACAGCTTTGCTCGCCCCGGCCTCTGCCCCTACCAGTTCAGCGTCCGGGCGTTTCGCCCGTGCCTCTGCGAGGGTTCTGCGGGCGGACTCGACCGCGCTCACAGCGATCTCGAGACGAGCATCCAGCCCGGCACCCGAAACGTCGTGTTCCCTCAACTCATCGTCGATCTCCGCGGCACGCTCCTCCGCCGCCTGCAGCGTTTCATCTGCCTTGCTCGCAGAAGCTATCGCAGTCCGTTCGACCTCCTGGGCCGCATCGTGGTCGTCCGGAAGGGGTAGGTCTCCCTGGCGCTCGGCGAGGAACGTCGCCGTCCTCTTCGAGACCCGATCGATCTTGCCGGTCAGTTCCTCGAAGGTCAGGTCCCGCAGATCCTGCTGGATGATCTTGAGGGCATCGGTGCGGTCCCGTTGGGCCTGTGCACGGGCACCGGCGAGGTCGCGCGCCTCTGTGAAATCCGCGGCTCCCGCTCGCTTGCAGAGGTCGTCGTAGCGCACCTGTGCTGTTTCGGCCGCTGCGACCGCGTCACCATCGTCGGCACCCGGGCTGATCGTGACCTCCGCTACGTCGCCGATCCGGATGACCGCAGTGGCTGAAACCGGGACCTCGACATCGGAGTCCCTGGCCATCGTTTGCGTATCACCGTCGACACGGATCTCGATGTCATCAAGAGCCCTGACCCGAGCCGTTGGCAGTGAACGTGACGCCGAACGCTTTGCCGCAGCGAGGTCGAGGTGTGCATCCTCGATCTCAGCAAGGAGGTCGGCGTCAACCGGGACCGTTTCGAGCGTCTCGTCCGCCGCGGCCAGGAGTTCCTGAGCCTCAGCGATCCGGTCGCGTCGTTCGGTGAGTTGCTCGATCTCGATGAGTTGCCTTGCGTACTCGTTGTCCTTGCGTGCAAGATCGAGCATGCGACGTGCCTCGGCCGCTGCGGCCTTCGCCACCACGAGCGTCTGCTTCGCGTCTGCTTGTTTCGCCTCCGCGACCTTGCGGGCAGGTTCGGCCTGCTTCAACTCCTCTTGGCACGCCTCGACGGTGGTCTCTGCCTCTTGGACCGCGGCGACGAGTTCGTCCCTGCGTTCACGCTCCTGTCGTGCGTTGCCGAGCAGCAACTCGGCACGTTCCAGATCAGCTCGGGAACGCTCAACGGCGCTGCGGATCCTGGCGATCGCCTCAGCCTGCTCTGCGAGTTCCGAGACAGTCTCACCAGCATTGCGGCGGACCTCGACGAGGCCGACCGCAGCAGCTTCGAGTTTGCGGATCTCGTCGGCGGACCCCTCGAGGTCGGCAAGGTGAGCCGACGCAGCGTCGGCCCGGAGCTGTGTCGCGTCAAGAGCATCCGTCGCCGCCTTGTACTCACCGCGGACGCTCCCGCCCTTCGTCCAGTACTCGTGATACTCAACTTCGATGCGGTCGAACAGCACATCCTCACGGTCACCAGCCACGTCGCCACCGGCAGCGGCATCGAGGGCGTGGCCGAGCGCTGTCACGTCGAAGGACACCCGCGACAGGCTCTCGCCCTGGTCGAGACGCAGGGCAGCCCAGAGTTCCATGTCAACGGCCTCGTCGAGGATCTCCCTCACCCTGGCGTGGGCTTCCCTACCGCTGAGCTGCTCGGTGCTCGGCGACGACACCGTGAGCACCGTCTCCTTGTCGCGCAGCCAACGTTTGCGGTATGTGAAGACATACGGCCCTGCGGTGATGTCGACCTCGACCTCTGGGCCGAGGTCTGTGCCCACGGTCATCACGTCCTTGACGGTTGCCGCCGACGAGGAATCGAGGTACCCGAGGATCAGATCGACGGCCGCGACCATCGATGACTTGCCGACCTCGTTGTCACCCTCGATGATCGTGATCCCGGTGTCGGGGAACGACACCTCGGCCTCGCCGATGCCTGCGTAGTTGCGGACCTCGATCCGCCGGATCCTCATTCGGCGCTCCCTGCGAACCGGTAGAGGAGGCCGAGCGCGTCCTGGGCGGTACGGGCATCCTCGCCATCAGCGGTGGCAACCTCGACGAGTTCGTCGAGAGCGTCCCTTGCGAACCCGGACAACGGCAGCGACGCGAAATCGTCGTCGTCGGGCAGGACCGCAAGGTCGGTGTGGCGCTCCCAGATACGCAGCGACGCGAACAGGTCGGAGAAGTGCTCGATGATGGCGTCGAGGCGGATCTTGTCACCGAGCGAGAGTTGGCCGACGAGTCTCAACCGCACGATCGACACGGACTTGTCCTCCATATCGGAGAGATCCGATTCGAAGACATCGACGTCGGCACCCGACCGTAGATCGAGGTCCAGGGTGTGGAACGACCACTGCGCCACGGGGACCTCGGTGACGGTGATGTCGCTGTCGTCGATCTCGACGACGAGCACGTTCCCCGGTTCGGTTTCACGGAATGCGGTCGGCTCTGGAGCACCGGAGTACCAGGTCCGTCCGGTGTTCCCCACGGACGTTGTCGAGTGCCGGTCTCCGAGAGCAACGTACTGCACCAGGCCACCAGCGAGCGCCTGCTCGATATCGGCCAACACGATGACGGCTGGGTCGTCGGCGTCGGGGCTGAGCGTATCCACAGCACCGTGGCCAACCACGATGCGGATGCCCTCACCGTCGGGAACAGTGCCGATCGCCCGTGTGACGAGGTCTTCGAGCGGTGCCTTGCTCGCCCAGGGGGCAGCAACGATGTCGACACCCTCGGTGACCTCGTGGAGTCCCTCAGTGTCGAGCACATGGACGTTCTCGGGTTTGCGGGCAGTGAACGTGGTTGACGTGAACACAGACGATGCGTTGAGCGGGTCGTGATTGCCGGGGAGGAGGTAGAAGTCGATGCCGGGGTTCGCGGCCATCGCATCGAGGGCGCGCACGATCACCTGGCGGTCGACGAAGTTGGTCTCGAACACGTCGCCGCCAACGACAACGAACGAGCACCCGTGCTCCCCGGCAAGACGTCCGATCTCGCGGATCGCCTCGATGCGGGCCTCGGAGAACCGGGCCTGGGCTTCGGTATCGAGGAAATGGCGCGTCATACCGAGTTGCCAGTCCGCTGTATGGATGAACTTCACCACTACGTCAGCGTACCGGAGCCGTGACGGCGCTGCCAGAGTCTCGTGCCTCGCTTGGTGGCCGCCAACGGCATTGGTCCCCCCTCGGAACGTATCTTGCATATTGACATATCCACGCGGAGATGATATGTCTTGACGCATGCGAACGACAATACGGATGGACGACGATCTCATCGAGGCGGCGAAGACTGCCGCGATCGGCGCAGGGCAGACCCTGACCCGCTTCATCGAGGATGCAGTTCGTCGCCAGCTTGCGCTCCACGACGAGGTCGAGGCCGCATCGGCACCGGCACTCCCCGTGTTCAGTGGCGACGGAGTCCTGCCAGGCGTCGATCTCGACAACAGCGCGGCGCTCCTCAACGTGATGGAGCCGCGGCCGTGAGGCTGTTCGACGTCAACGTGCTCGTCAACGCCTATCGTGAGGATGCCCTTCACCACGAACCGTGCCGTGCTGTCGTCGAGGAAGCCATGTCGAGTCCTGCCGCGTTCGGCCTCGCACCCCTTGTCCTGAGCGGCTTTCTTCGTGTCGTCACGCACCGACGGGTCTTCAAGACCCCGACACCGTTGATCGACGCCCTCGAGTTCGTCGACGCGCTCGGCTCAGCACCCCAGGCCGTCACCGTCAACCCGGGCAACCGGCATTGGAACATCTTCAGCGACCTGTGCCTCCAGGCGAGAGCGCCCGGGAATCTCATCCCCAATGCATACCTCGCCGCTCTCGCGCTCGAGTCTGGCTGCGAGTTCGTGACCACGGACCGCGACTTCGCGCGGTTCCCCGGGCTCACCTGGTTCGATCCCCTCTCCGCCTGATCGGCGAGACGCGTCAGGCGCTGCGAGCCTCCAGCCAGCCGAGAAAGTCGGCATGTACCTCGTCGCGGTTGATCTCGTTCAAGATCTCGTGACGCGCACCGGGATAGGGCTTGACCGACAGGTCCTCCGTGCCGAACGCTCCGGCCGCCGATATCCTGGACCCATGTTCCCCGACCTATCACCGTTCCCGCCCGAGCAGGAGGCGATCGCACTCACCACATGGGATCTCCTCGCAGCCGGGCCGCTCCCCCTGTCAGAGATCGCCGCACACTGCCGCGAGATCGGCCTCCTCGATGACGTCGTACCTTCGCAGTTCGATAGCGACCTCGATGCAGTCGACGATGTGACTGTGCTCACCCCAGGCATCTGGACCACGCGATCGGGTATCGCCACACGGTTGGACCTGCTGTTGGCACACCGGGTGTTCACACACCGGCTCACCGAAGCCGAACGTGTCACGGACGAGGTCGTTTTCGATCCGGACCTATCGATCCTCACCGCTGACGTCAACGAGTTCCGCATCCCGCTCCTGCTCGCCGACGGCCGCCAACTCTATGTCGACTTCTCGTCCACAGATGGGGCCGGGGAAACCATGTTGGCCGGTCCGGTCGACTGGCTCGACGGGTTCGACGCAGGCGACCTCCTCGCCTTTGCCAAAGGGCCAGACGGCAGCGTCGACCTGTCCGCGCTCGACACGATCGACGACGGACAAGCCGAAGCTGCTGCGATCCGCGACGAGTTCGATGCAGCGAACCTGGCCCCGGATTCCGGATACGATCTGTGGCCGCTCCTCATCGAAACTCTGGCATCGGTGGCAGACCTGTTCACGACCCCGGTCCCGCCGATCGATGAGGTCCTTGCGTCGGTGGGCCTCGAACACCGCAGCGGATACGTGGGCCTGAAGGACACCGAGTGGCTGCCTGCCGGTGTTGTGCTTGCCGATAAGCAGCGCGCCAAGGTCGCAGAGATGTACGGGTTCGACGTGTGCTGCCACGTCGCCCTCGACACCGTTACTGACGCGTGGGACTGGAGCCTCGGGATCGCACCGACTGAGCCCGATGCCGTCGCTGTAGTCAGGGCCCTCGACCACGAAGACGTCAGCGCCGCCTTCATCTCGTGGACCGAGACTCGGGGAGCTGAGCTGATCGACGTCGCCTCCTTCTTTGAGGACCTCGGAGAACGAGCCGGTCGCCACGGCGCCCTGCCGATCGAACGTGCAGCGTGGATCTGGTTCACCGAAGGAAACGTCACTGCGGCCATCGACAACGCCACTGCGGCGCTCACACTCGACCCGGACACCCGGGCGGCAACTGCCCTCCTTGGCCATGTCGCGGCCATACGGGGCAACTATGGGGAAGCCCTACGTCTCTTGCGGCGCTCCGCTCCCGATGATGGATGGATCGAGATCCTCGCCGGGATCTTCGAACCGTTCCCCGACGCGAAACGCAACGATCCGTGTCCATGTGGGTCTGGCGCCAAGTACAAGGTGTGTTGTGCGAGGACCCCCAAGGTCAGTGCGATCCAGCGGATGAACCTCCTGTCACACAAGATCATCTCGTTTCTCTACACCGTGGGAACAGCGCGACTCCACTACCTCGGCTACCTCGCTGCCACCGCCGACGACCGCAACGACCCAAACGACATCCAACGTTTCGTCGACAACCCGTTCATGACCGAGATCGCAGCGATCGAAGGCTCACTCGAATTCTTCGCCGCCTTGTGGGGGCCGCTCCTCCCCCAGGACGAACGCGACACGATCGACCTGTGGCTTGCGTCGACCCGTGCCCTGTGGGAGGTCACAGGGGAACCCGAGGGCTCGTATGTCCCGCTGCGCGATACCCGCACCGGGGACACGGTCACGGTGTACGACGAGACCATGACACCCAACTTGCACGCCGGCACGCTTCTCATGGGAGTGGTGGTTCCAGCGTTCGGCGAGGACCGTTTCCTTGCCAATCCCCTCGTCATTGATATCCGTCACCGGGACATGACGCTGGCGCTCTTCGACGAGGAGCCCACGGACGAGGAACTCGCCCACTGGTTCGGCCTGGTCACGGCGCCGCCACGGATGCAGACCACTGAGGGGCAGGACATGGTCGTGTGCCGTGCAGTGTGCGAGCCGACATCGACCTGGAGGGCGCTCACAGCAGAACTCGATGCGCACTACGACCGTACGGATGACACCGAGGACGAGTGGGACACGACGTTCGTGAACGACGCTGGCGAAACCGTCCTGCGTGGGACACTGAGGAAGGAGGGATCCCAGCTCATCATCGAGACGATGTCTGAGGAACGGCTCGACAACATCCTGGACACGCTGACCCACCTCACAGTAGTGGAGGAGACCCGCGATCCCGTGATCATCCCAAGCCCCCTCGAACCGCGCCCACACAATGAAACCGTCGTCCCCGAGCCGATGGATCCGGAAGAGGACAACATGCTCTCCGAGATCATGCGACAGAAGGAGGAGGCGTGGCTCGATGAGAAGATCCCGCTCCTCGATGGATTCACACCCCGCCAGGCCGCTGCGGACCCAACTCGCCGCAACGACCTCATCTCCCTGCTGGACAGCTTCCCCCGGGTCAAAGACGGTGCAGGGATTGGCTTCGACGCCGATCGCTTGCGTCGCCTCCTGGGACTCGAATGACCACAGCGGGTCAACGGATCTCGCCGCTGCGCATCGGTTGGGATAGACATGTCAGCCCTCTCCGAAGAACCCCATAACCGGCCCGTTCCCTTTCGACGGGACGGAGCCAGTGGACTACCCCGAACCCTCGATGATGCGAAGCACCGCGCGAGCAGCCTGATCGTCGTTCGCAGAGTTCCAGAAGCCCTTCTCGTCGATCTCACCACCTGCCCGGGCGATCGTACGACGATCACGGGGCGCGAGCATCTCAGCGATGCCCGATGGATCCCGAACCAACCCCAGCAGGAAGGCGAGATCCTGGATGTGACGATCAGGATGCTCGAGTCGCAGCGATGCCTTGGCCTTGCCGACGATCGCTGCAGGAAGGCTCGGCCGGGGAATCGTGACGGTCCGCCCGCCGGTTGCTTCTCAGGCGGCCTGACACTCGTGAATCCACGCGACGAACGTCTCGACGCTGCCGGATCCGACCTCGTCGATGTACGTCTCAGCCCATGCCAGGATCTGGCGGTCATCGAAACCGCAGCCCCGCAGGAAGTCCCGCGATGCGTTGGCGAGAAGATGGGCTCCCTCGATCTGAGCGAGCTCGGGGCAGGCCTTCTCGACACCGTTGTCGCTTGGGAGATGAGGGATCGGACAACTCTCGATGGCACTCCTCCGATGCCTGTGTTCTCATCATACGCGACCCCACCTCGACCCGTCTAGAGACGAGTCCCACGGGTGCAGGCGACAGCAACAGGGTCCCGAAGGCGCCGGCACCAAGACCACGATTCCCCCTACCAGGGCGAGCCCCGGCGGGGGATAATCAGGACATGGAACTGCAACGCCGCGATGCGTACCGGTGGGAGATCCCGCGTACCGGGGGGATGCGCGTGCCCGGCGTCGTGTTCGCCAGTGAGAGCCTCATCGCCAAGGCACGGGAGGACCGTGCGGTCGAACAGGTCGCAAACGTGGCGCACCTCCCCGGCATCGTTGGAGCGTCGTACGCCATGCCCGACATCCACTGGGGGTACGGGTTCCCCATCGGTGGCGTCGCTGCGACCGACGTCGAGGACGGCGGAGTCGTCTCCCCCGGCGGTGTCGGGTTCGACATCGGCTGTGGCGTCAGGCTCCTGTCATCACACCTCACGCAGCACGACTACCGGCGGTACCGGGACCGTGTGATGGGGCTGCTCGACGCACGGATCCCCCGCGGTACCGGGACCGGCGGAATCGCCGACAGGGGACTCCTCGACACCGTGCTCGAGCACGGTGCCCGCGGGGCGCTCGACGCCGGGTACGGCACCGAGGGCGACATCGAACGGTGCGAGGAACACGGAACATCCGACGGTGCCAGGCCCGACCTCATCTCACCCCTTGCACACCAGCGTGGTGCCGGCCAGATCGGGTCGCTCGGGGCCGGGAACCACTTCCTCGAGATCCAGGTCGTCGACGAGATCCTCGACCCGCACGCCGCCGGGGTGTTCGGTCTGACCGCCGGAACGCTCACCGTGATGATCCACTGCGGCAGCAGGGGACTCGGCCATCAAACATGCCAGGACCACATCGACGTCATGGGACCCGCCATGGCCGAACACGACATCGACGTCCCGGACCGTCAGCTCGCATGCGTCCCTGTGAGCTCTCCGCAGGGCAGTGCCTACCTCGGTGCGATGGCGGCGGCAGCGAACTTCGCATGGGCGAACCGGCACATCCTCGCCGATGAGGCCCGCCGTGCGTTCTCCTCTGCACTCGGGGTACCGGCCGACGACGTCGGCTTCGACCTCGTCTTCGACGTTGCCCACAACCTCGCAAAACTCGAGACCCACACCGTGGACGATGCTGATCGGCTGCTATGTGTCCATCGCAAGGGGGCGACAAGAGCCTTCGGACCGCGCCATCCTGATGTCCCGCTGGATCTGCGCGCCGTCGGCCAGCCTGTGCTGCTACCCGGGTCCATGGGAACCGC